>NZ_JBIDBS010000008.1:0-284066 GCF_043204165.1 Streptomyces sp. NPDC047982
CGCCCCCCCCCCCCCCCCCCCCCCCCCCCCGCCCCCCCCGCCCCCCCCCCCCCCCCCCCCCCCCCCCCCCCCCCCCGCCCGATCGTCCGGAAGGAGGGACGTCGATGAGCACGAAGGACTTCGTCGAGAAGGACTACTACAAGGTCCTCGGCGTCCCCAAGGACGCCACCGACGCCGAGATCAAGAAGGCGTACCGGAAGCTCGCCCGCGAGTTCCACCCGGACGCCAACAAGGGCGACGACAGGGCGGAGGAACGCTTCAAGGAGATCTCCGAGGCGAACGACATCCTCGGTGACGCCAAGAAGCGCAAGGAGTACGACGAGGCGCGCGCCCTCTTCGGCAACGGCGGGTTCCGGGCCGGGCCGGGAGGCGCCGGGGGCAACTTCAACTTCGACCTGAGCGACCTCTTCGGAGGGGCCCAGGGCCAGGGTCCGGGCGGCGGCGCGGGCGGATTCGGCGGCGGTCTGGGCGACGTCTTCGGCGGTCTGTTCAACCGGGGCGGTGCGGGTACGCGGACGCAGCCGCGCCGCGGCCAGGACATCGAGTCCGAGGTGACGCTCAGCTTCACCGAGGCGGTCGAGGGGGCCACGGTCCCGTTGCGGATGTCCAGCCAGGCGCCCTGCAAGGCGTGCTCCGGCACCGGTGACAAGAACGGCACCCCCAGGGTCTGTCCGACCTGTCTCGGCACCGGCCAGGTGTCGCGCGGCACCGGCGGCGGTTTCTCGCTCACCGATCCCTGCGTCGACTGCAAGGGCCGGGGCCTCATCGCCCAGGACCCCTGTGACGTCTGCAAGGGCAGCGGCCGGGCGAAGTCGGCCCGGACCATGCAGGTCAGGATCCCGGCGGGCGTCTCGGACGGCCAGCGGATCCGGTTGCGCGGCAAGGGCGGTCCCGGCGAGCGCGGCGGACCGGCCGGCGACCTGTACGTCGTGGTCCATGCCGACGCGCACCCCGTCTTCGGTCGCAAGGGCGACAACCTCACGGTCACCGTGCCCGTCGACTTCACGGAGGCGGCGCTCGGCGGCGACGTGAAGGTGCCCACGCTCGGCGGCCCGCCGGTCACCCTGAAACTGCCGGCCGGCACCCCCAACGGGCGCACGATGCGCGCCCGCGGCAAGGGCGCGGTCCGCAAGGACGGCACCCGGGGCGACCTGCTGGTCACCGTCGAGGTGAAGGTGCCCGAGGACCTCAACGCCGAGGCCAGGGAAGCGTTGGAGGCATACCGGAAGGCGACCGCGGGCAGCGATCCGCGGGCGGAGCTGTTCCAGGCGGCGAAGGGAGCTTGAGGTGGACGGCCGACGACGTAATCCGTACGAACTGACCGATGAGACACCGGTGTACGTGATCTCGATCGCGGCCCAGCTCTCGGGCCTCCATCCGCAGACACTTCGCCAGTACGACCGCCTGGGGCTGGTCTCGCCCGACCGCACGGCCGGGCGCGGCAGGCGCTACTCGGCCCGCGACATCGAGCTGCTGCGCACGGTTCAGCAGCTGTCGCAGGACGAGGGCATCAACCTCGCCGGCATCAAGCGCATCATCGAGCTGGAGAACCAGGTCGCCGCTCTCCAGCAGCGCGTCGCCGAGCTCACGGCGGCGGTCGACGGCGCGGCGGCGGCGATGCGGCAGCGCGAGGCCCAGGTGCACGCCTCGTACCGGCGCGACCTGGTTCCGTATCAGGATGTGCAGCAGGCCAGTGCGTTGGTGGTCTGGCGGCCCAAGCGGCCCAAGGACTGAGGCGACGGGCACGCTCGCAGCGTTGGCCCCTAGCCCACGTGGGCGTACGTGGACGCTGCTGTGCGTCCGGCGCTTTGTGGTGGGCTCCAGTGGTCTGCGGCACGACCCGTTCCTCCGCGGCGTGCCGCTGGAGCCTCACCGGGTGCACCTGCCCGCGTGAGCGGCGCCGTGGACCTGGTTGTGGACGCGGACGAAACCCACCCCTGTTCGACCGCGTCCTGCCTCGTGAGAGCGGGGAACGGGGAGCGGGGCGGGGTCGTCACCGTCCCGCGCGTTCTCGCCGCACCGCACCGCACCGCACCGCACCGCACGTCACGGCCGGGCTGGTCGCCCGGCGGCACAGTTGGGAGTCACCGCACATGTCCATGGTCGGTCTTTTCTGGATCACCGGAACGTCGGCCCACATCGGCGCCCCGCCGAACGAGCCCGGTCCCGGCGTGCTGCTCACCGAGGAGGGCCTGACAGGGCTCGGGGAGGACCAGCGCGGCACCTGGGCGTGGCGCGACATCCGGCGAGCGACGGTGGTCGGAGCCCCCGTACGGTCCTCGCCGGGACGGGTGGCCGGGATCCTGCTGGACTCCGTGAGCACCGTCGCCTTCGGGGGGTTCGACGACGGCCCGGCCATGTTCGTACGCCTCGAAGCCGTCGACGAGGAAGTGGAATTGACCGCGTACGCGCCCACCACCTCCTACGGTTCCGCCGAGTTCCGGTTGTCGCAGAACCTGCTCGACGCGTACGTGGACGGGCGCGCCACCCCCGCCGCCCTGCTCGCCTGGGGCCGTTCGTGGCAGGGCGGAACGCCCGGGCGGGCGGAGCGGCAGAAGCTGCTGGCGGAGTGGGGAGGCACGCCGCGTACGGCGTGAGCCGGTCGTGGTGCCCGCGGTCGGTCAGTTGCCGGTGATCGTGAACCCGGCCGTGTTGTTGGAAAGCTGCGGGTCGAAGGCCGAGATCCGCAGTTCGGGGTCGTCGTTTGAACGTGGCGCCCGAGCCCTTCGCGCCGCCCTCGACGAGGCTGGCGTCGGCGGGCGCACCGGCCGCGGCGCGCACGCCTATCCGGGCGACGGAGACGTACGGGGAGCCGTCCAGGGACCCGAAGCCGCAGGTTGCGGTGAGGGTGTCGGTGGCCGGTGAGCAGGTCGAGGGCCGGCTGATCTCGGCCACTCCCGCGAGTTGGGAGGCGTCGACCGTGAGGCGCCCACCGGTCACGGAGTTGTGCGTGTTGTCGTGCCCGAGCCGCACATCGACGGTCTTGCCGGTCACCGTTCCGTCGGCGTCCGCGGCCGGCAGAACGAGGTCGTACGGCGCCGCGATCCAGAGCTGGTCCGTCTCCGGTTCGTCGGCACCGGCGGGCGCCGCTGAGCCGAGCGCGAGCTCACTCTCCTTGTGGTGTGGTGCGGTGCAGCACGGTGCGGTACGCGTAGCGTGACGCGTCACGCGTCTACGCACGTGTACGCGCATATGCGTAGGTCACGTACGCGGTCGTGCGCGCGAGGAGTTGGACGAGCGGGGGCGGGAACGGGTTGTGCGTGGCCCGGGGGCTGCGCCGGGCGGTGCTCCGGTGTTTCGCGATTGCGACCCCGTCAGTCCGGCGCCTGTTCCAGAATCCCCGAGCGTGCGATCAGATAGCCGAGCTGGGCGCGGCTGTTGCTGCCGAGGACGGCGGACAGCTTGGCGACGTGTGCGCGGCAGGTGCGGACGTTCATGCCGAGCCGGCGGGCGATGGAGTCGTCGACATGACCCTCCACGAGGAGTTGGGCGATGGACCGCTGAACGCCGCTGATTCCCTCGGGAGTCGGGTCGTACTTGACCTCTTCGAGGAGCGGCGCCGCGCGGGTCCAGAGCTGCTCGAACACCTTGACCAGATACTCGACGAGCCCGGGATGGCGCAGTTCCAGGGCGACTTGGCGGTCGTCCTGGGCGGGGATGAACGCCACGGTGCGGTCGAAGACGATGAGCCGTTCGATGAGTTCTTCGAGGGTACGGATCTCCACGTTGTCGTCGGCCATGCGCTCGGCGTAGGCCAGGGTGCCGGGGCTGTGCCGTACGGTGTGCTGGTAGAGGGTGCGGATGCTGACACCGCGATCCACCACGGAAAGACCGCGTTCCAGGGCTTCGCTGAGGCGATCCTCGCTGCGTCCGCCACCCGGCTGGACGGTGAGGACTTCCGAACGGCACTCCGCTGTGGCGAGGTCCAGCGCCGCGTTGATCCGGTTGACCCCCTCCAGCACGGTGATGGCGTGAGTGGTCGGCGGATCCTGGGCGCTGATGTCCATGAACGGCTCGAAGGACTCGGTGAGCAGGACCGAATGCTGTCGGCGCTCCTGGATTTCGCGTTCGATGGGGTGCAGGTGTTTCGCCAGTACGGCGGACGGCGGTACGGGGCGCAACCAGTCGGCGTCGTCGGGGTCGGGGTGCAGCAGGGCGAAGTCCATGAGGCAGGGGGCCGGTTCCACTTCGCTCCTCGCGATACGTCCCGACCGCAAAGCACTCGCGTAAAGCCGCACCCCTGGCTCGCAGAGTTCGGTGATCCCATGAGGATGTGTCGGCTTTGTGTCGCTTGTGACCATATTCTCCACCCCCCAGGTTCATGAACATGCAGGAACATGATGCATCGACCCGGTGGTGTTCGTGTGCCCAGGTGGGACATCGTCTTAGGTGCGGGGGAGAAGAATCCACAAGTGAGGACGAAGCCGACTATGTATAAGCGAATGCTTCGCTCGGCGCTTGCCGTCTCGTTCGCCGCGGCCCTGGGACTCGGGGCGGTGAGCGGCAGCGACATCGCATGGAACAGCGAGGCGGCATCCTCGCCGGGTGACATTGCGTGGTCCACCCAGGCGTCGGGTGACATCGCCTGGTCCATTCAGGCCGCGGCCCCTGGTGACATCGCTTGGGTCGCCCCGGCCACCGCCCAGGGCGACATCGCATGGGGTGTCCAGGCGGCGTCCGCGCCCGGTGACATCGCCTGGTCCACGCCGGACCACCCGGGCGCATGACCATTCCGCCGGACGACCGGACCTTCCGGCGGGAAATGGCCACGGCCTACCGATCAGGCTGGCATTTCATCGATCTCGTCACAGCCCTCCCCCGCCGTGGCGACTCGCTGATGGTCACTCTGTTCGGCGACCCCATCGTTGTCGCGCGCGAAGAAGACGACGAAGTGCGTGCGTACCGTTGCCTGCGCAAGCCGCGCGGAGCACCGCAGCCCGTCCGCTGCGCGATCCGGTACGACATGATCTTCGTCAATCTCGACCGGCGGGACCACCAACTGTTCCAACCAGAGACCATTTCGGCCACCCCCCGCAGTGCCTGAGCGATCCCCCGTCGTTACACGTCGCTCAGTCACTCCCCCACACAACGGCGCCATCGTGACCTGAACACGATGGCGCCGTTGTGCTTTTGCCGTGCCGTGCCGTGCCGTGCCGTGCCGTGCCGTGCCGTGCCGTGCCGTGCCGTGCCGTGCCGTGCCGTGCCGAGCCGTGCCGTGCCGTGCCGAGCCGAGCACGGGTCTCATGCCCCGCAGGGATTCGATCCCCGCCGGGTCTCATGCCTTGCCGAGCGCCCGGTCCAGGGTGATCTCGATGACGACGCGGTTCGGGTTGGGCGCCGGCGTGCGCCCGTAGCGTTCCGCGTAGCGGCGCACGGCTTCGGCGACCGCCTCCTGATCGGTACGCACCCGCGCGCGCCCCTCCAGCGTCGCCCAGCGGCGCCGATCGACCTGGCAGACCGCCACCCGGGCGCCGGCCGGGCCCGCCGCCAGGACGTTGGCCACCTTCCGGGTGCTCTTGTCGCTGATGACGCGGGCGAGCCCGGCCGCGGGGTCGTACGTCACGCCCACCGGCACCACGTGCGGCGTGCCGTCGGGGCGGGGGGTGGTCAGGGTGCACAGGTGGTGCTCGCGCCAGAACGCGAGGTACTCGGAGCTCGGGTTCGTCACGTCGACTGCCATGTGCACAGCGTAGGCAGGGCCTTCCTGGCCGGCGGCGGCGGTGGTCCCGTCCGGCCGGTTCACTCGGAACGGCGCGCCGGGCCCGGCCCTGGCCGATCGGTCGGCGCGCCACCGTACGGCGAGGCGCGTAGGGAGGGGACCCGCCACCGTACGGCGAGGCGCGCGCAGCGAGGGACGGGGCGTGGCCCGGTGGTGATCCGTCCCGGCCCGGCGGGGAGGGCCCCGGCACGGCGGTGGGTGTCCGAAAATCGGGTTGAGTGGAATAGACTCAACTTAGTAGACGTTGACTAAGTCAGTGTGTGGAGAGAGCAGCCACCGCAAGGAGGAGATGACGCACGTGGACGCCGAGCTGACCAACAAGAGCCGGGACGCCCTCAACGCGGCCACCAGCAGGGCCGTGAAGGACGGTCACCCCGATCTGACCCCCGGGCATCTGCTGCTCGCGCTGCTCGCGGGGGAGGACAACGAGAACATCACCGATCTGCTCGCCGCCGTGGAGGCCGACCAGATCGTGGTGCGCACCGAGACGGAACGGCTCCTGGGCGCGCAGCCCAGTGTCACCGGCTCGACCGTCGCCCCGCCGCAGCCCAACCGTGAGCTGCTGGCCGTCATCGCCGACGCCGCGCGGCGCGCGAAGGACCTCGGCGACGACTACGTCTCCACCGAGCACCTGCTGATCGGCGTCGCGGCGAAGGGCGGCCGGGCGGGTGAGATCCTCTCCGGGCAGGGGGCAAGTGCGAAGAGACTGCTGGACGCGTTCGAGGAGAGCAGGGGAGGACGCCGGGTGACCACACCCGACCCGGAGGGTCAGTACAAGGCTCTGGAGAAGTTCGGCACGGACTTCACGGCCGCCGCGCGCGAGGGCAAGCTCGACCCGGTCATCGGGCGCGACCAGGAGATCCGGCGCGTCGTCCAGGTCCTGTCACGCCGTACCAAGAACAACCCGGTGCTCATCGGTGAACCCGGCGTCGGCAAGACGGCCGTCGTGGAAGGGCTCGCGCAGCGCATCGTCAAGGGCGATGTCCCCGAGTCCCTGAGGAACAAGCGGCTCGTCTCGCTGGACCTCGGCGCGATGGTCGCGGGCGCGAAGTACCGCGGCGAGTTCGAGGAGCGGCTGAAGACCGTCCTTTCCGAGATCAGGGAGAGCGACGGGCAGATCATCACGTTCATCGACGAGCTGCACACCGTCGTCGGCGCGGGCGCGGGCGGCGACTCCGCCATGGACGCCGGCAACATGCTGAAGCCGATGCTGGCGCGCGGCGAGCTGCGCATGGTCGGCGCCACGACGCTCGACGAGTACCGCGAGCGGATCGAGAAGGACCCCGCCCTGGAGCGGCGCTTCCAGCAGGTGCTGGTGGCGGAGCCCAGCGTGGAGGACACCATCGCGATCCTGCGCGGTCTCAAGGGCCGGTACGAGGCCCACCACAAGGTCTCCATCGCGGACTCCGCGCTGGTGGCCGCCGCGACGCTGTCCGACCGCTACATCACCTCCCGCTTCCTCCCCGACAAGGCCATCGACCTGGTCGACGAGGCGGCGTCCCGGCTCCGCATGGAGATCGACTCCTCGCCCGTCGAGATCGACGAGCTCCAGCGTGCCGTCGACCGCCTGCACATGGAGGAGCTGGCGCTCAGGAACGAGTCCGACGCCGCCTCCAAGGAGCGTCTGGAGAAGCTCCGTCGCGATCTCGCGGACAAGGAGGAGGAGCTGCGCGGTCTCAACGCCCGTTGGGAGAAGGAGAAGCAGGGCCTCAACCGCGTCGGTGAGCTGAAGGAGCGCCTCGACGAACTGCACGGCCAGGCCGAACGCGCCCAGCGCGACGGCGACTTCGACACCGCATCCAAGCTGCTGTACGGGGAGATCCCGGGCCTGGAGCGGGAGTTGGCGGAGGCGACCGAGGCCGAGCAGGAGGCCGCCAAGGACACGATGGTGAAGGAGGAGGTCGGCCCGGACGACATCGCGGACGTCGTCGGCTCCTGGACCGGCATCCCGGCCGGGCGCCTGCTGGAGGGCGAGACCCAGAAGCTGCTGCGCATGGAGGACGAGCTCGGCAAGCGCCTCATCGGCCAGACCCAGGCCGTGCGGGCGGTGTCGGACGCGGTACGGCGTACCCGTGCCGGGATCGCGGACCCCGACCGGCCCACCGGATCGTTCCTCTTCCTCGGCCCGACCGGGGTCGGCAAGACGGAGCTGGCGAAGGCGCTCGCCGACTTCCTGTTCGACGACGAGCGGGCGATGGTCCGGATCGACATGAGCGAGTACGGCGAGAAGCACAGCGTGGCGCGGCTCGTCGGCGCCCCGCCCGGATACGTCGGCTACGAGGAGGGCGGGCAGCTCACGGAGGCGGTGCGCCGTCGCCCGTACAGCGTGGTCCTGCTGGACGAGGTGGAGAAGGCCCACCCCGAGGTCTTCGACATCCTGCTCCAGGTCCTCGACGACGGCCGGCTCACCGACGGCCAGGGCCGGACGGTGGACTTCCGCAACACCATCCTGATCCTGACCTCGAACCTGGGCAGCCAGTTCCTGATGGACCCGCTGACCGAGCCCGAGGTGAAGAAGGAGCAGGTCCTGGAGGTCGTACGGGCCTCGTTCAAGCCGGAGTTCCTGAACCGGCTGGACGACCTGGTGGTCTTCTCCGCGCTGACCGGCGACGAACTCTCGCACATCGCGAAGCTCCAGATCGACCGGCTCGCGAAGCGGCTGGCCGACCGTCGGCTCACCCTCGACGTCACGCCGGAGGCCCTGGCCTGGCTGGCCGAGGAGGGCAACGACCCGGCGTACGGGGCCCGGCCGCTGCGCCGCCTCATCCAGACGGCGATCGGGGACCGGCTCGCCAAGGAGATCCTCGCGGGCGAGGTCAGGGACGGGGACACGGTCCAGGTGGACCGGACCGGGGACGGCCTGTTCGTCGGCGCCGCGTCGTAGCGCCGTCCGCGCCGTGACGCGCCGGGCGTGGCGTCGTCACCCACACGGCTTCGCGTCGCAACGCTCCCGGCGCCGGGACGTCACCGCCCCGGCGCCGTGTCAGTGCCGGTTCCGAGCCCTTCCGAACCTCCTACGGGCCCCGGCGGGCCCGGCCCGCACGGGCTGCTTGTCAGCTCGTGGCGGATCGGGCCTGTCGGGGCTTGCCATCCCCCGCCCGCCATGGGAGAGGATGTCGGCAACCGCACGAAGGGAAAACCACGGTGAGCATCGATCCGTCCTCGATTCCTAATTTCGGGGGCCAGCCCGAACCGCAGGCCGCAGGACCGGAGGGCCCCGTCGTCCCTGACCAGGACCTCGTCAAGCAGCTCCTGGACCAGATGGAACTGAAGTACGTCGTGGACGACGAGGGCGACCTCGCCGCGCCGTGGGAGGAGTTCCGCACCTACTTCATGTTCCGCGGCGAGGCCGAGCAGCAGGTCTTCTCGGTCCGTACGTTCTACGACCGCCCGCACGCCGCGGACCTGCGCCCGGTCCTCCTCGACGCGATCGACGACTGGAACCGCCGCACCCTGTGGCCGAAGGTGTACACGCACACCCACGAGCCCGAGGAGGGTTCCGAGGACACCGACGTCTCGGTCCGCCTGATCGGCGAGGCCCAGATGCTCATCGGCACGGGCGTCAGCCTGGAGCACTTCGTCTCCTCGGTGGTCAGCTGGGTGCGCGCCTCGATCGAGTTCGACAAGTGGCTCCAGGAGCGTCTTGGTCTGGCGTCGGCCGAGGAGAATCCGGACGGCTCGGGTCCGTCCGCTCCGGACGCCTGAGCGGCCCGGGCGGTCTGCTCCGCCCGCCCCGCGCACGTCCGCACGGGAACGACGGCCCGGCCCGGGGCGGTGGTCCTCACGACCACTGCCCCGGGCCGGGCCGCGTTCGTCCGGCTCGTTCTCAGGACGCCAGCCGCTTGAGGCGGTCCACCGCTTCGTGCAGGACTTCCGTCCGCTTGCAGAAGGCGAACCTCACGAACGGCGCGCCCTGCTCGCGGTGGTCGTAGAAGACCGCGTTCGGAATGGCGACGACTCCGCACCGCTCGGGCAGCGCCCGGCAGAAGGCGAAGCCGTCGCTCTCGCCGAGGGGGCGGATGTCGGTGGTGACGAAGTACGTCCCGGCCGGGCGGTAGACCTCGAAACCGGCCTCGGCGAGCCCGCCGCTCAGCAGGTCCCGTTTGGCCCGCAGGTCGGCGCGCAGCTCGTCGTGGTAGCTGTCGGGCAGGCGCAGCGCCTCGGCGACCGCGTATTGGAGCGGGCCCGCGGACACATAGGTGAGGAACTGCTTCGACGAGCGGACGGCTGCCACCAGCCCGGGGCTCGCGGTGACCCAGCCGACCTTCCAGCCGGTGAAGGAGTACGTCTTGCCGGCCGACCCGATGGTGACGGTGCGCTCGCTCATCCCCGGGAAGGTGGCGAGCGGGACGTGCTCGCCCTCGAAGACCAGGTGCTCGTAGACCTCGTCGGTGACGACGAGGAGGTCCCGTTCGCAGGCCAGTGCGGCGATCGCGCCGAGTTCCTCGCGGGTGAGGACGGTGCCGGTGGGGTTGTGCGGGGTGTTCAGCAGGATCAGCCGGGTGCGGGGGGTGACGGCGGCGCGCAGCTCGTCGAGGTCGAGGCGGTAGGCACCGGTGGCCGCGTCGGGGTGGAGGGTGACGGGGACGCGGACGCCGCCCGCCATGGCGATGCACGCCGCGTACGAGTCGTAGTACGGCTCCAGGGCGATGACCTCGTCGCCGGGTTCCAGCAGCGCCAGGAGCGACGCGGCGATGGCCTCGGTGGCGCCCGCGGTGACGAGGACCTCGGTGTCGGGGTCGAGGTCGAGCCCGTAGCGGTGTCCCTGGTGGTCGGCGATCGCGGCGCGCAGTTCGGGGATGCCCGGGCCCGGCGGGTACTGGTTGCCGTGCCCGGCGCGCAGGGCACGTACCGCGGCCTCCCTGATCTCCTCCGGGCCGTCGGTGTCGGGGAAGCCCTGACCGAGGTTGATGGAGCCGGTCCGTACGGCAAGCGCCGACATCTCCGCGAAGATCGTCGTGCCGAACTCTTCGAGGCGGCGGTTGAGCAGCGGTCGTCCCTGAGTCATGGCCGCCATCCTGCGCGCAAGCTCTGGAGTTGCTCAAGTCTGATTTCGGCGTACGGGGGGCGGGGCATCCTCCGTACGAGAACGGCGTGATGATGGGCGTCGACCGGTACGACGATGTACCCGGCGCGACGGCGCGCCAGGAAGCGGGGGACCTCGCTTCGGGGGAACGGAAGGATGTGAGGTCGATGAAGATATTCGTCGGAGTGGTGATAGCGGTCGCCGTGATCGGACTGATCGTCTCGCTCCTGATGAAGGCGGGCAACCGGCAGAAGGCTCGTGGCCGGGGCGGACGTCGGGGCAGTGGGGACAGCGGTGGCAGTGACGGCGGTGGCGGCGGCTGGTGGGCGGGTGACGGCGACTCGGGCAGTCACTCCGGGGGCCACTCGTGCGGGGGCGGCCACTCCTCGTGCGGCGGCGGTGGCGGCGGCTGCGGCGGTGGTGGCGGCGACTGATACGGCGTGGAGCGCACACCGTGGACGAACCCGAGCGGTCGATGCGGGGTGGCCGATACGGCGCGGACCGCGCACGACAGTCGACGAGCGTCGGTGGACACGACGTGGACGACATGCGTCGCTCGACGTAGGGAAGTTGTCGTGGTGAGACGTGAAAAAGCGCTCAACGCATGGGCCGTGGCTGTGGATGCGTCGTAACGGCGCTGTCCGTGCCGGGTGGTTGGGTGCGGGCAATCGGCCCGGAACGGCTGATCAGCGTCCGTGCAGGGCCTCGTGCCCCGTTTCGGGGATCGGTGTACGGAAGGTGCCCGGCGGTTGAAATCCCGCCGGGCACCGTTTTGTTGGGGCTTCCTCAAGTTATCGGGTGAACAGATGAACCGAGGGGCCCCCGGGCGGATGGAAACCGCGGCAAGTTGGGCAAAAACGCTGTGGATGCGGCTTGCTTCGTGATTCCCTCGATGGGCAGAACATCCAGCCCTCGGACCCGAGTTGGACCTGATCGGGCGCTTCCAAACCTCCCACGTGCATCGCGTCGGAGGCGTCCCCTGTCCATGTGTCCACGCTTTCTTGCGGAGCCGACTCATGCTCACGACCCTCCAGACTGCCTACTCCGACACCCGTGCCGCCGACTTGGCCTGGGCGCTGGGGCGCGAACCGCTCCCCGCCCTGGCCGTGCTCGACCTCGATCTCGCGGGAGCCCGACTGCAACTGCGCCTGCTCGGCGCCTCCCACCAGGTGCTCCTGGAGGAGGAGCACGGCAGTTGTTCCGAAACCGTCGCGTGTATTCCCGGCAGCAGCACGCCGTTGCCGCTCGGTGTCGCCAAGCGGCTCGGCGAGTGGGAGTACGAATTCGCGGCGCGCGTGGAGACGCTCTCGGCGGATTCGTTCGCGGGGCGCGCGCAGGAACTCCTCGCGCTGGTGGCCGATCACCCGCACGGTCTCGCCGGGACCTTCCCCGGCAGCCCACACGCCTTCACGGCGATGCTCGCCCAACGGACCGGGGAACAGGTGCGGTGGCGGACCTGGCACGCGTACCCGCAGGAAGGGCAGTTGGTGGTGACGCGCACGCGCGTGGGAGTGCGGACGCCCGCGGCGGCGACGCTCTGAATCGCCCCGACTCCTTTGGAATACGCCGCTTACACCCTTGCGGGTGACCCAAAGCCACCTTCTCGTAACGTAGCGTTCGCACCGTGATCGACCAGCAGGTTCCGCTGCGAGGGGGCGCGGCACATCTTTCCGTACGGCCGAGGACCGGCCGCTGGTTCGTGCTGTCCGCCGTCTTCGTCTGTGCCGCCTGCGGCCTGGTGTACGAGCTCGAACTGGTCGCGCTCGCCTCGTACTTGATCGGCGACTCCGTCACCCAGGCGTCCGTCGTGCTCTCCGTGATGGTGTTCGCGATGGGCGTCGGCTCGCTTCTCGCGAAACGTTTGCGCAGTCGGGCGGCGGTCGGCTTCGGGCTGATCGAGGCGGTGCTCGCACTCGTCGGGGGCTCGTCGGCGGTGGCGCTGTACGCGACGTTCGCGTGGTTCGGGGAGTCGCGGTACGCCCTGGTGGGGTTCTCGCTCACGATCGGGATCCTCATCGGTGCGGAGATCCCGTTGCTGATGACGTTGATCCAACGCGTCGACCGGCAGGACGCCGGGGGCACCGTCGCGGATCTGTTCGCCGCCGATTACGTGGGCGCGCTGGTCGGCGGGCTGGCGTTCCCCTTCCTGTTGCTGCCGATGCTCGGGCAGCTCAGCGGCGCATTGTTCACCGGCGCGGTCAACGCGGCGGCGGGCGGGGCGCTGGTGCTGTGGGTGTTCCGGCGGGATCTCACCCCGCGTTCCCGGTGGCTGCTGATCCTCGTCAACGTAGCCGTGATCGCCCTCCTGGCCGTCGCCACGGCGCTGGTCGACGAGTTCGAACGGTCGGCGCGGCGCGCGGTGTACGGGGACGGGGTGCGGGTCGCGGTGCAGACCGGGCTGCAGGAGGTCGTGCTGACGGGGACGGGGCGCGGCTCCCTGGACCTTTACCTGGACGGGCGGCTGCGGGTGAGCGCGCGCGACGAGTACCGCTACCACGAGGCCCTGGTGCACCCGGCGATGGATGGGCCGCATGCCCGCGTCCTGATCCTGGGCGGGGGCGACGGGCTCGCCGCCCGGGAGGTGCTGCGCTATCCGGACGTGCGGGGCGTCACCGTCGTCGAGCTCGACCCCGGTCTCACCCGGCTGGCCCGTACCGACCGGGCCCTTTCGGCGCTGAACCGTCACGCCTACCGAGACGCCCGGCTGACGGCCGTCGACGCGGACGCCTTCACCTGGCTGCGGACCGCGCGCGACCGCTACGACGTGGTGATCTCAGACCTGCCCGACCCGGGGATCTCGGCCAGTACCAAGCTCTACTCGACGGAGTTCTACGGGCTGGTCGCCGAGGTCCTGGCGCCGGGCGGCCGGGTGGTGGTGCATGGCGGCCCCTCGGTGTCCCGGCCGCGTACGTACTGGACGGTGGAGGCGTCGATGAGGGCGGCGGGCCTGCACACCCGCCCGTACCGGATCAGCGGCCGGCTCACCGATTTCGCGGCCGGGCCCGACCGCGCCACGCACCGGGCGCAGGCGGGGCACGGCTGGGGCTTCGTCCTCGCCGGTGCGGAGCGTGCCCCGGCGCTCCGGCTCGCGTCCTCGGCACCGAGGCTGCGGTCGCTGACCGGGCGCTCGCTGGAGCACGCGGAACGGGACGCGGAGGATGCCCGGCTGCGCGGGCTGTCGCCGTCGACACTGGTCCACCCGCGGTACTGGGAGGACCGGTGAGCCGAGGACGGGGAGAAGGTGGGGAGAGGGACAGGGAGCGGGGGACGGAGCGGGGCGGGGATGGCGGGAGGGAGCCGGTGGTGGGTGTGGGTGGGTGACGGTGAGGGGGCTGAGGGCGGGTGTCGGTAGGGGGAGAGTGGGACGGTGAGGGAGCCGTGGTGAGTGCCGGCAGGGGACGGTGAGGGCGGGGGTGGGCGTCGGTGAATCGCGTGTCCGGGTCCTCGCGACGCGGAACCGCTGACGTGACGGCTGGGGCTGAGTAGGCTCGGTTTCCATGGAGCATGAGGTGTTCGTTCCGGTTTCGGTCCCCTCTCTGCGGCGGACGCTGAGTGATTCCGCCCGTGTCGCGCGCTGCGTGCCGGGGCTGCGTCAGGACGTCGGCGCGTCGGCCGACCCGCTCTCGGGGCGGCTGAGGATCCGGGTCGACGGCCACACGATCACGTACCGGGGTGCGCTGCGGCTCACCGTCGTACCGCAGGGTGGCCCCGGCGGTGGGGCGGACTCGGAGAGCCGGGAAGGCTCGAAGGGGCCGGAGAGGCCGGAAGGCCCGCGGCAGGGCGATGTCCTGGTGGTGGGCGAGGGCGTCGAGGCCCGGGGCGGCGGTTCGGCGAAGCTGAGGCTGACGATCGGGCTCACCGAGCGGGACGGCGGTACGGCGATCCGGTTCGCGGGTACGGCGGCCGGGGACGGCCGCATCCTGGACCTGGACCCGGCGGCGGCGCTCGCGGCCGCCGTCCGCCTGCTGGACCGCTTCACGCAGCAGCTCGTGACGGAGACGCTGACGGACGAGACGCTGAGGGACGGCGAGGCGGCCGACGGCGCGCAGGCTGGCGCCGCGGGCGGCCCGGTGGACGAGGGCACGGATGGTCCGGCGGCCGGCGCGGAGGTCCGCCCGATGACTGGTCCCAAGGCCGGCCCGGAGGGCGAGACGCTTCGCGGTATCGACGACGCGGCCCTCGACGAGGCCGAGCGGACCGTGGGTGAGGCGGTCGAGCAGGCCATCGAGGAGGGGGCCGAGGAGGCCGACACGACCGGCGCGGCGACGGACCGGCCCGCCGCCGCTCCCGGAAGCACCGGCGATAGCACCGGCGATGACGACACCGACGGCGTCGACGACGACACGCCGCCCACGCACGACGCCGCCCCGGATGAGGCGTCCTCCGCCGAGAAGCCTTCGGGCACTGGCTCCGTCTTCGACACCCCCGTGCCGCCGCCGTCGCTCGACCCGGAGGAGGAGTTCACCGTCCCCGACGGCCCTCCGGTCGAGGCCGCGCACGCCCGGCGCACCATGATCGGCCGCAGTGCCGAGGAGGTCGACCACGCGCCGCCGCGCGGCAGGTACGCGCCTGTGCCGTCACCCGATACGACGACCGCGGGGGCCACGCTCCGTTGGGTCGCCCCCGCCGCCGCGCTCGCGCTCGCGTCGGCCGTCGTGGTGGGCCGGGCGTTGCGACGACGGAGGTAGCCGCGCCAGTAATGTCGGTCGTGTGAGTAGCAGCGAGAAGGACGTCCGGCTGTCCGTCGGCGACGCAGAACTGACCGTGGACCCCGCCAACGGCTGCCGCATCGGCAGCCTCCGGATCGGTGGCACCGAACTGCTGCGGCAGGGGGAGCGGTACGGCTGCTTTCCGATGGTGCCGTGGTGCGGACGCACCGGGTACGGGCTCTTCCGCAACGGCGACGTACCGCACCGGTTGCCGCTGAACGCCCCGCCGCACGCCATCCACGGGACCGGCAGGGACACCGCCTGGCGCACCGCCCGAGTGGGCGAGCGGGACGCCTCGTTCTACTACGACCTCGTCGACCCCTGGCCGTATCCGGGCCGGGTGACCCAGACCTTCGAGCTGTCCGAGGACTCACTCGTGCTCGCGTTCGGCATCGAGACGTACGAGAACTCGTTCCCGGCACAGGCCGGCTGGCACCCCTGGTTCCTGCGCAACCTCGGCGGTGGGGGCAAGGACGTGCAGGTGGCCTTCGACGCGGCCTGGCAGGAGGAACGGGGCGAGGACCACCTGCCGACCGGCCGCCGCCTCCCGCCGCTGCCCGGACCCTGGGACGACTGTTTCGGGATGCCGGACGGCGTCGACGTGACGCTCACCTGGCCGGAGCAGTTGGAGCTGACCGTGAAGAGCCGGGCCGAGTGGGTCGTGATCTACGACGAACAGCCGGAGGCCGTCTGTGTGGAACCGCAGTCCGGCCCGCCGAACGGGCTGAACACCGAGCCCCGGTACGTCACCCCGATCGACCCGCTGGAGATCCGGACGACCTGGAGCTGGCGCAGGCTCTGACCGACGCCGGGAGCGGAACCGGGACGGGACCGGCAAGGGGGCAGGTCCGGGACCGGAACCCGGACGGGGCCGCCACGGAGGCAGGTCCGGGACTGGGATGGGCCGGGCGGGCCACGAGTCGGGCGCGGGGACGGCCGGGTTCGCGAACCCGGCACCGGGGCAGGGGGCACGAGCCCGGCACCGGGTGGGATCCGGCGCCGGGCGGGACACGAGTACGACGTGGGGACGGGCCGGTGGGGGCGCGAGCCGGGCACCAGGGCCGGAGCCCGACCCTGCGTGGACTCGGCTCGGATCCTGCCCGCACCCTGCTCGGATCCTGCCCGCACCCTGCCCGGAATCGGCCCGCACCCTGCCCGGAGTCGGCCCGCACCCTGCCCGGAATGTGCCCCGGCATGTGCGCCTTAAGCTCGTAGCCATGACTGACGTACGTGCTGAGCTGCTCCAGCAGATCAAGGACAAGGCCGTGGTACACGGCAAGGTGACCCTCTCCTCGGGTCTTGAGGCCGACTGGTACATCGACCTGCGCCGCATCACGCTGGACGGCAAGGCCGCCCCGATGGTCGGGCAGGTCATGCTCGATGCCACCGCGGAACTGGACTACGACTGCGTGGGCGGCCTGACGCTGGGGGCCGACCCGGTCGCCACGTCGATGCTGCACGCCTCCGCCGCGCGCGGGCAGGAGCTGGACGCGTTCGTCGTCCGCAAGGCGCAGAAGGCGCACGGGATGCAGCGCCGCATCGAGGGCACGGATGTGAAGGGTCGCCGGTGTCTGGTCGTCGAGGACACGTCGACGACCGGCGGTTCGCCGCTGACAGCAGTCGAGGCGGTGCGAGAGGCCGGCGGCGAGGTCGTCGCCGTTGCCGTGATCGTGGAGCGGGGTGCGGCTCCGGCGATCGCCGAGGCCGGTCTGCCGTACATCCACGTCTACTCGGTGGCCGACCTCGATCTCGCCTGATACGTGGGCTGACCTGTGAATTTCTTCGGGGGTGGGCCGTTTCACGTGAAACGGCCCACCCCCGACGCGTGCCCCAGGCCGCCCGGCAGGGCGCTGTGCGCGCGGGCCGGGTGGAGCCGTGGCGGGAGTCTGGGAAGATGGGGGCGACGATGATGTCGCCCCCAGGTCAGGGAACCAGCACGCACACCCGCATATCCCAAGGAGCGGACAGATGCCCATCGCAACCCCCGAGGTCTACGCCGAGATGCTCGACCGGGCGAAGGCAGGCAAGTTCGCCTACCCGGCCATCAATGTGACATCGACCCAGACCCTGCACGCCGCACTGCGTGGCTTCGCCGAGGCGGAGAGCGACGGCATCGTCCAGATCTCCACCGGTGGGGCGGAGTTCCTGGGCGGCCAGTACAACAAGGACATGGTCAGCGGCGCTGTCGCCCTGGCCGAGTTCGCGCACATCGTCGCCGCCAAGTACGACATCCAGGTCGCGCTGCACACCGACCACTGCCCCAAGGACAAGCTGGACGGCTACGTACGTCCGCTGCTCGACATCTCCGCCGAGCGCGTCGCCCAGGGCCAGAACCCGCTGTTCCAGTCCCACATGTGGGACGGCTCCGCCGAGACTCTCGCCGACAACCTGGCCATCGGTCAGGAGCTGCTGGCCAAGGCCGCCGCCGCCAAGATCATTCTTGAGGTCGAGATCACCCCGACCGGCGGCGAGGAGGACGGTATCTCGCACGAGATCAACGACGAGCTGTACACGACCGTCGACGACGCGCTGCGCACCGCCGAGGCGCTCGGCCTGGGTGAGAAGGGCCGCTACCTGCTGGCCGCCTCCTTCGGCAACGTCCACGGGGTCTACAAGCCGGGCAACGTCGTGCTCCGGCCCGAGCTGCTGAAGGACCTCCAGGAGGGCGTCGCCGCCCAGTACGGCAAGGCGTCCCCGTTCGACTTCGTCTTCCACGGCGGCTCCGGCTCCACCGAGCAGGAGATCGCGACCGCTCTGGACAACGGCGTCGTGAAGATGAACCTCGACACCGACACCCAGTACGCCTTCACCCGCCCGATCGCGGACCACGTGTTCCGCAACTACGACGGTGTGCTGAAGGTCGACGGCGAGGTCGGCAACAAGAAGGTCTACGACCCGCGAAGCTGGGGCAAGTCCGCCGAGGCGGGCATGGCCGAGCGTGTGACGAAGGCATGCGCCGACCTGCGTTCCACCGGCACCAAGCTGAAGTAACGGACGTCCGGAGCGCGCCGCGCGAGGCGGCACGTGAGGTGGCTGTGGGCCCGGCACACCTGGAACCATCTGGAACCTTCGGAGTGCCGGGCCCACAGCGTGGCAGGCAGGGGAGAACCGTTGTGAGTGCCGGCGCGCGCTACGACTTCGACACCGTCATCGACCGTCGTGGCACCTGGTCCGTCCAGTGGGACGGGGTCGCGGATCGGTTCGGGGTGGACGGGCTGTTGCCGTTCACCATCTCGGACATGGATTTCGAGACCGCCCCGCAGGTGCTGAGGGCGTTGCGGAACCGGCTCGACCACGGCGTCTTCGGATACACGACCTGGCAGCAGGACGACTTCCGTTCGGCGATAGCCCACTGGTACGCGACCCGGCACGGGGCCCAGATCGACACCGGGCAGCTGGTCTACGGGCCGTCCGTGCTCAGCCAGCTCTCGCAGCTGCTCCAGATGTGGACGGTCGCGGGCGAGGGCGTCGTCGTCCACACCCCGGTGTACGACGGTTTCCGGAAGGCGATCACCGGGCTCGGGCGCGAACTGCGGGGCGTTCCGGTGGAGGACGTCGTCGCGCTGGAACGCGAACTGGCCCGCCCCGACAGCAAGGTCCTGGTCGTGTGCTCGCCGCACAACCCGACCGGGCGGGTGTGGACGCGCGACGAACTCGGTGGGATGGCGTCGCTCGCCGCGCGCCACGGTGTCGCGGTGATCAGCGACGAGATCCATGCCGACCTCGTGCACCCCGGGCATGCGCATGTGCCGTGGACGTGCGTGGCCGGTGAGGGTGAGGGTGAGGACAAGACGCAGCGGGACGGCGAGGGGAAAGGTAAAGCGCGCTGGGCGTTGCTCTCCTCCGCGTCGAAGGCGTTCAACTTTCCCGCGCTGACCGGTTCGTACGGTCTGATCGGTGACCCGGCCGACCGGGCGGAGTTCCTGCGCCGGATGGAGACGGCGGAGGGGCTCGCCTCCCCGGCCGTGCTGTCGCTGACCGCGCACATAGCGGCGTACCGGGAGGCCGGCGACTGGCTGGACCAGGTCCGCGGCTATGTCGGCGGGAACCTGGCGCTGGTGGCGGAACGGCTGAACGAGGCGTTCCCGGATCTGGGATGGGAACCGCCGCAGGCCGGTTACCTGGCGTGGATCGACCTGCGGCCGGTGGGCATCGTCGGCGCCGACTGCGACGAGGCGTTGCAGCGGGCACTGATCGAGCGCGAGAAGGTCGCGGTGATGCCGGGGGCGGTGTACGGGGCGC
Source organism: Streptomyces sp. NPDC047982 (assembly GCF_043204165.1). Taxonomy (NCBI): domain Bacteria; kingdom Bacillati; phylum Actinomycetota; class Actinomycetes; order Kitasatosporales; family Streptomycetaceae; genus Streptomyces; species Streptomyces sp. NPDC047982. Next base: position 19,697 of record NZ_JBIDBS010000008.1, read on the forward strand.
AGAACTTCGTACGGCTGAACGTCGGGTGCCCGAGGTCCAAGGCGGATGCGGGCGTCCAGGCGCTGATCCGGGGCATAAGGGCCGTGGTGTGAAGGCCGTGGTGTGAGGCCCGTGGCGGGAAGAGTTTCGTAGGTCAGGGTTCCGGGCCGTCCCGGTGGGATCTCGGGGCTTCTGGATTCTCCAAGGTCTCTTGGGTTCTTGGGATGGTTCCGTCCGTCCGTAGGCATGCATGCCTACGGACGGACGGATTCGCTATGTATGTCTACGGGCGGATTCGCTCAGATAGCTGCCGCGGCCCGGAGCGGGGATGCTGCTCATATGCCTGACGCAGAGACGGGAGCCATCCGGGTCGCCTCCCCTGTGGGGCGGTGGGTCGTCCTCACCACCGTGCTCGGCTCCAGCATGGCCCTGCTGGACTCCACCGTCATCAACGTCGCCCTGCCCCGTATCGGCAAGGACCTCGGCACCGACCTGGCCGCCCTGCAATGGACCGTCAACGCCTACATGCTGACCCTCGCCGGGCTGATCCTCCTCGGGGGCGCCCTCGGCGACCGGTTCGGGCGGCGACGGGTCTTCGTCGTCGGAATCGTCTGGTTCGCCGCCGCCTCCGTGATGTGCGGGGTCGCGCCGAACGCCGCCGTCCTGATCACCGCCCGCGCTCTCCAGGGGATCGGCGGGGCGCTCCTCACGCCCGGCTCGCTGGCGTTGATCCAGGCGAGCTTCCACCCCGACGACCGGGCCCGTGCGGTCGGGCTGTGGTCGGGGTTCGGCGGGATCGGTGCCGCCGTCGGGCCGTTCATCGGCGGCTGGCTCGTCGACGGGCCGGGGTGGCGGTGGGTTTTCCTCCTCAATGTGCCGCCGGCCGCGATATGTGTCCCGGTGGCGCTGCGCCACGTACCGGAATCGCGGGACCCGCACGCGCACGGGCGCTTCGACGTCCTGGGCGCCGTGCTCGCCGCATTCGCCCTGGCCCTGGTGACCTACTCGCTGATCGAGGCCCCCGGCCGGGGCGTGTCCGGCGTGGTGATCGGGACGGCCGCCGCCGGGATCGCTCTCGGGGTCGCGTTCGTGCGGGTGGAGCGCCGACGGCGGAACCCGATGTTGCCGCCCTCGGTGTTCGCGTCCCGGCAGTTCACCGTCGTCAACATCATCACCCTCTGCGTGTACGCGGCGCTGGGCGGTTTCTTCTTCCTCGCCGCGATCCAGCTCCAGGTCGTGGCCGGGTACTCGGCCCTCGGCGCGGGCACGGCCCTGCTGCCCACGACCCTGCTGATGCTGGTCTTCTCCGCATCATCGGGCGAGCTGGGACAGCGCATAGGGCCCCGTGTCCCGCTCGCCACAGGCCCCCTGATCGCCGCCGCCGGGATGCTGCTGATGCTGAGGGTCGGGCCCGGGGCGCCCTCCGTCTCCGCCTATCTCACGGATGTTCTCCCCGCCGTCGCCTTGCTCGGCGCCGGAATGGTCACCCTGGTGGCACCGCTCACCGCGACCGTCCTGGCCTCCGTGGACACTGCACGGGCCGGTCTCGCCAGCGGGATCAACAACGCGGCCGCCCGCGCCGCAGGGCTGATCGCGGTGGCCGCTCTGCCGCTGCTCGCCGGGATGGGGCCCGACGCGTACCGGAACGCCGAGGAGTTCGCGGTGACGTTCCGGCGGGCCATGCCGATGTGCGCCGGGCTGCTCGTGCTGGGCTCGCTGATCGCCTGGGCAGCCGTACGGAACCCGCCGGTACGGGCAGCGGAGTTGGAGGAGGAGGCGGTGAAGGAGGGGGAGAAGGAGGAGAAGGCGGAGAAGGAGGAGAAGGAGGAGGGCGCGCGAGGGAAGGCGCGGCGGGTGGGTTTGCGGAAGCTGCGGAGGAGGGAGCGGCAGGAGGGGAGGTTGCGGCCCGAGTGCACGGTGCACTGCGGCATCGTCGCCCCGCCCCTGGAACCCGCGCGCGGTGAGGCCGCGTGCGACGAACCCCTACGTGACGAACCCCTACGTGACGGGTTCGCGCGTGGCGAAAGGCCGGGAGGGCCTGGGAGTGCGGGAGGCGCGGGAGGCGCGGGGAGTACCGGGCGATACTCGGCGTGAACCTTCACAGCGGGGAATGCCCGCGCACATCAGCGTGAACCGGCCTCATCGCTGTGCGCCCGGCTACCCCCGGCGCGCATGTGCCAGGCACACTTGAACGCATGTCGATCCACGAGAACCTGCTCGGGGGACCGCCCCCGACCCATCTGCCGGACGACCCCGAGCCGCGCGAACTGCTCGCGAGCGGCGCGGCTCCCGCAGATGTCGCCGCGAAGTACCCGACCTCCTCCCTGGCCTGGGCGCAGCTCGCCGACGAGGCGTTCGAGGGCGGTCGCGTCATCGAGTCGTACGCCTACGCCCGCACCGGCTACCACCGCGGCCTCGACGCTCTGCGTCGGGCCGGATGGAAGGGCCACGGCCCCGTGCCGTTCGAGCACGAGCCGAACCGGGGCTTCCTGCGCGCCCTGCACGCACTGGCACGGGCCGCCGGGGCGATCGGAGAGCAGGAGGAGTACGAGCGCTGCACGACGTTCCTGCGCGACTCCTCGCCGACCGCCGCCGAGACCCTCGGCTAGGAGAGCACCCGAGCGGCGTACCCGGGCGGCGTACTTGAATGCGAGTGGCGTGTCCACGCGGCGTTCCGCCGGGTACGCCCGCCGGGGACGCCCGCGCACGCAGCGGACGCGTGTGCGTGCACGTGTGGATACGCACGTACGCGCAACTTTGCATGTCGGGCCCCGTGGATGTCGGTACCCACGTCCGCGGGGCCTGCGTGCTCTCCCGGCCTCCGTTTAGGATGCCGACAGGGGACCGGAGCTCCACCACCTCACGGAAGGGGCGGACCGCTACCCGGAAGCTTGTGTCGAGGAGACAGTAATGTCGACGATCCACCCCGACCCCGAAGCCACCGGTGCGGAGACCCCGCATCTCGACTTCGAGGGAACGACTCCGTACGAGGACTACGTCCAGGCGGATGTCCTGACCCACCTCCAGCACCCTCTCTCCGACGATCCGGGCGAGATGGTCTTCCTGGTCACCACCCAGGTCATGGAGTTGTGGTTCACCGTCATCGTGCACGAGTGGGAGACCGCCGCGCACGCGCTGCGCGAGGACCGGCTGACCGTCGCACGCGACGCGCTCAAGCGGTCCGTGCGCGAACTGGAGGCGCTCAACGCCTCCTGGGCGCCGCTCGCCCAGCTCACCCCCGCACAGTTCAACTCCTACCGGGGCGCCCTCGGCGAGGGTTCCGGTTTCCAGTCGGCGATGTACCGGCGGATGGAGTTCCTGCTCGGAGACAAGTCCGCGTCCATGCTGGTGCCGCACCGGGGCGCCCCCCGCGTCCGCGCCGAGCTGGAGAAGGCGCTGGGCGAACCGGGGCTGTACGACGAGACGCTCGCCCTGCTCGCCCGGCGCGGCCATGCCGTACCGCAGTCCGTGCTCGGACGTGACCTGACGCAGAAGTACGAACCGTCGCCCGAGGTCGAGGCCGTCTGGGCGGAGATCTACGCGAATCCCGACCAGAACGACGAGCTGGTCCGGCTCGGCGAGGCGCTCACCGATGTCGGTGAACTGGTGTGGCGCTGGCGCAACGACCACCTCGTCGCCACCCGGCGCGCGATGGGCTCGAAGACGGGTACTGGTGGTTCCGCCGGGGTCGCCTGGCTGGAGAAGCGGGCCACGAAGAACGTCTTCCCCGAGTTGTGGAGTGCGCGCAGCCATGTCTGAGACCTTCACCAGGCACGCCCCGGAATCCGACGGCCAGGCCGGGCGGGGCGCGGCGTCCGGCGTCCGTACTCCGGCTTCCGACACCTCGGCTTCCGACACCTCGGTATCCGACGGCCTTGGTGCGCGGGCCGGCGCGCTCGACGCGGCCGACCCGCTCGTCGGCACGCGCGAACTGTTCGCGCTCGACGACACCGTCTATCTGGACGGCAACTCGCTCGGGGCGCTGCCCGTCCACGTGCCCGACCGGCTCAGGGAGGTGCTCACCCGCGAGTGGGGGGAGCTGCGCATCCGGTCCTGGGACGAGAGCGGCTGGTGGACCGCGCCCGAGCGGATCGGCGACCGCATCGCCCCCCTCGTCGGCGCCGCCGCCGGACAGATCGTCGTCGGCGACTCCACCAGCGTGAACGTCTTCAAGGCCCTCGTCGCCGCGACCCGGCTGGCGCCCGAGGGGCGTGACGAGATTCTCGTCGACGCGACGACGTTCCCCACGGACGGGTACATCGCGACGTCCGCGGCCCGGATGACCGGCCACCGGCTCGTCCCGGTCGCCCCCGCCGAGGTGCCGGACGCCCTCGGCCCCCGTACCGCAGCCGTCCTGCTCAACCACGTCGACTACCGCACCGGCAGGCTCCACGACCTGGCCGGACTCACCGCCGCCACGCACGCGGCGGGCGCCGTCGCGGTCTGGGACCTGTGCCACAGCGCGGGCGCCCTGCCGGTGGGGCTCGACGTGCACGGCGTGGACCTGGCGGTCGGCTGCACGTACAAGTACCTGAACGGTGGGCCCGGTTCGCCCGCCTACCTGTACGTCGCCGAGCGCCATCAGGCGGACTTCGACTCGCCCCTGCCCGGGTGGACGTCGCACGCCGATCCGTTCGGGATGACGCCCGGGTATGTTCCGGCTGACGGTGCCGTACGGGGCCGGGTCGGCACGCCCGACATCCTCTCCATGCTCGCGCTGGAGGCGTCGCTGGACGTGTGGGACGGGGTGTCGATCGAGGCGGTCCGGGCCAAGTCCCTGGCGCTGACGGACTTCTTCCTGGAGTGCGTCGCCGCGTACGTCCCCGAGGGCCGGGTCACCTCCGTCACCCCGGTCGCGCACGCGGAACGCGGCAGCCAGGTCGCGCTGCGGTGCGATGACGCCGAGGCGGTCATGGGCGCCCTCATCGAACGGGGCGTCGTCGGCGACCTGCGGCGCCCCGACGTGCTGAGGTTCGGGTTCACCCCGTTGTATGTGGGGTTCGCGGACGCCGAACGGGCGGCGCGGGTGCTGGGTGAAGTGCTCGCCAGCCGCAATAGCCGGTGAGCTGGCCATTGAGTGCTGAGTGCTGAGTGCTGAGTACTCGGCACTGGGTGCTGCGCCGGGTGGGCAGGCAAACCGGGGGCCGGTGGGCCGGGCGCTGCCTTGATCCGTCGGCGGGGACGGGAGCCGTCGGTACTGGTACCGTCCCCGCAGGTCAGGCCAGTTGGACTGGTGGACCGTCGAGCACACGCCATTGGCGCGCCGGGCAGTCGGGCCCAACGGACGAGACGGACAGGACGGGTTGGAGCAGCATGTCGGATTCCGCCGCGCGTGATCGGGACACAGCCGAGACCGAGTCAGCCTTCTCTCACCCACCAGTCGCCCCCGACGCGTCCGCAGCCTACGGGAACCACCCCGACCAGCTGATCGACTTCTATGCACCACGGGACGGCCGGGCCGGGGCGCCGGTCGTCGTCGTCCTGCACGGTGGGGCGTGGCGGGCGCCGTACGACCGGCAGCACACGTCGCCGTTCGCGGACTTCCTCGCCCGGCGCGGGTTCGCCGTGGCCAACGTCGAGTACCGGCGCGGCGGCGAGATCCCGCAGCAGCGGGGGCAAGGGCCGGTCGCGGGCCGCTGGCCCGAGACGTTCGACGACGTCGCCGCGGCGATGGACGCGCTGCCGGCCCTGCTGGCCCGGGAACTCCCGGAGGCCGACGTACGACGGATCGTCCTCACCGGGCACTCGGCGGGCGGGCACCTCGCCCTGTGGGCCGCCGCCCGGCACGTGCTGCCCGAGGGGTCGCCGTGGCGGCTGCCGGCGCCGCCCCCGTTGCGGGGTGTCGTCGCCCTCGCGCCGATCGCGGACTTCACCAGGGCCGTCGAGCTGGACGTGTGCTCGGGAGCGGTCGGTCAGTTCCTCGGCCGCGAGGAGGAGTTCGAGGAGCGCTCCCGTCACGTCGACCCGGCCGTGCTGCTGCCCACGGGGATCGCGACGGTCGTGGTGCAGGGCACCACCGATCTCGATGTGCCGCAACCCGTCGCGGAGGCGTTCGTCGACGCGGCGGCGCGGGCGGGCGAGACGGTGGGACTGACTCTGCTGCCCGAGGTCGGCCATTTCCCGCTGATCGATCCGTCGAGCGGCGCGTGCGCGGTGGTTGCGGAGGAACTCGCCCAGCTGGCCTGGTGATCGGCGACGGAAACGTTCCTGCCACGCACCACCGGCCGGACCCGTACCCGCTCGCGCGCATCGTCCCGAACGGGCTCTGTGGCCGACGGACTCTGTGGCCGACGAGCTCTGCGGCCGACGCGATCTGTGGCCGACGGGATCTGGACTGGACGCGCTCTGTAGCGGATGCGTTCTGTGGCGGATGGGCTCCGCGGTCGACTCCCTCCGCCGTGAACGGGCTCCGTAGTACTTGCGATGGAGGGCGCAGGATCCGTATCACTGCTGACGACCCGGGCCGTACCGGCCCCTACCGTGGAAATGTGACCGAGACGAAAACCCGAAGCCCCGAGTTCAGGCTGGCCGCGAAGGCGCTGGGCGGACTGCGGCAGGATCTTCTCAGCGACGCCTTCGCCTACCGTCCGCTGGCACGAATGCGCACGGACGGGCTGCTGACCGGCAGGCTGCCGAACCGGATGCGTGAGCGGGCCGCCTGGACGCCCCACGCTCTGGTCGGTGTGGCCGCGTTCTTCGTGGCGGTCATGGGCCTGGCCTCGGAGGGCTCCTCGGGCCTGCGCTTCATGGTCGAGGCCGTCGTGACCGTGCTGCTTCCTGTGGCCACGGTGTTGATGACGCTGGTCCGGCCGGTCGGCGCGTTCTGGGCGTCGCTGGCACTCGCCCCGTTCGTGGCGTTCGTGGGCGGCAACGGCTGGCCGTGGACGTCGAGCACCCTTCTCTCGCACCTGGTGGTGCTGGTGGTGGTCGCGGCCCGGACGCGGCCGCGTACCGCCGCCTGGATGTGGGGGATCACCGGGCTGTTCGGTGCCCTGCTGGAAAGCCTGGGCGGCTGGCACTCCTCGCCGACCAACGCTCCCCTCGTCTTCGTCTCCGCGCTCGCACTGCTGCTGGTCGCCGTGGTGCAGATCCGTCGCGACGCGGAGCGCGAGGTCACCGTGCAGCGCACGGTGACCGCCGTCGAACGAGACCGGCGCACGCTGCTGGAGGAACGCACCACCATCGCCCGGGAACTGCACGACGTGGTAGCCCACCACATGTCGGTCGTCGCCATCCAGGCCGAGGCCGCCCCGTACCGCGTGGAGAACCCGCCGCCCGAGCTGGAGCAGGCGTTCCTCACGATCCGCGAGAACGCGGTCTCCGCCCTCACCGAACTGCGCCGGGTCCTCGGCGTCGTACGGGCCGACGACCAGCAGGTGCCGGACGCGCCTCAGCCCACGCTCGCGCAGCTCGACGGGCTCCTCGCCAATGTGCGCGAGGCGGGGCTGGAGACCGGGAAGACGGTCACCGGCGCGATACGTGAGCTCCCGCAGGGCGTCGAGCTCTCGGCGTACCGGATCATTCAGGAGGCCCTCAGCAACACGCTGCGGCACGCTCCGGGCGCGACCGCCGAGGTGGAGATCGGTTACGTGCTCGGCGGGCTGGGGCTGCGCGTCGTGAACGGGCCGCCGACCGCTCCGGTGAAACCCTCGCCGGGGGCCGGTCACGGGATCACGGGGATGCGGGAGCGGGTCGCGATGCTGAACGGCACGATGACGGCCGGGGAGACCGAGGAGGGCGGCTACGAGATCGCCGCGTTCATCCCCGTGGCGCTCGACCCCGACTCGGGAACCGCGCCCGACATGAACGAGACGGCCCGGACGACGCAGGCGACGGAGAGGGCCCAGGCGTCCCGGGCGGGGCGGGCAAAGCGAGCGCCAGAGGGGGACGAGGCGGACCGACTGGAAGCTGGAGGTCGGGTGGAGGCCGTGAGTAGGAGCGAGGCTGTGGGCGGGGTGGAGGCCGTGAACAGGACCGAGGCCGTGGACAGGACGGAGGCTGTGGACGCTGTGCACCGGGACGAACGCCCGAAGCGGCTGGAACGGCAGGACCCGACGGAACGGCAGGACCCGAGGGAACGGCAGGACCCGAGGGAACAGCAGGATCCGGTGGACCGTACGGACCCGGCGGACCGGGCATGACCTCGACCTCCGCTTCCGTTCCCGCACCGCCCATCAGGGTGCTGATCGTGGACGACCAGATGATGGTCCGCGAGGGGTTCTCGGTCCTGCTCAACGCCATGCCGGGAATCGAGGTCGTCGGTGAGGCGGTCGACGGTCGGCAGGCCATCGCCCGGGTCGCCGCGCTACGTCCCGACGTGGTGCTGATGGACATCCGGATGCCGGAACTCAACGGCATCGAGGCCACCCGCGAGATCGTCGCCGCCGACGCGGACGCCAAGGTGCTGGTACTGACGACGTTCGACCTTGACGAGTACGTCTACCAGGCGCTGCGCGCCGGGGCGTCCGGATTCCTTCTCAAGGACGCCTCCGCCCGGCAACTCGCCGAGGGCGTAAGGGTGGTGGCTGCCGGTGAGGCCCTGCTCGCCCCGGCTGTCACCAAGCGGCTGATCAACGAGTTCTCCAAGCTCGCCGAGGCCCCGCGCCCTCCCGCGCTCGCACGGGTCGGAGACCTCACGGAACGCGAGACGGAAGTGCTCGTCCTCATCGCTCAAGGCCGGTCGAACGCGGAGATCGCCTCGCGCCTGGTGGTCGCCGAGTCCACCATCAAGACGCATGTCAGCCGCATCCTGGTGAAGCTGGGGCTGCGCGACCGCACACAGGCCGCCGTCTTCGCGTACGAGGCCAGGCTGGTCATACCCTCCTGAGCCGGCACATGGCCTTCCCGATCTGCGGATTTCCGATCTGCGGTCTCCTCGGCCTGGGAGACCGCAGGTGTCCGTTCCGGGTGTGAACGTCGTCGTGATCCGGTACGAGGGAGGGACGGAGCGGGGCCGGAAAGGTCCGACCGGGGACAGGGCTGGTCCGCGGCGACTTGGCCGGTTAGCGTCCCCTATATGCGCCCATCTTCCCGCTCCGCGGCCGATGTTCTCTTCCGGCCGTCCGAGACCTCCGGCTCCCACGCGTCCGCGTCCTTCGACCCCTGGTCACAGGTGTTTGTCGCCGACCCGTACCCGGCCTACACCGCGCTGCGGGAGGCCGGACGGGTGCACTACTTCGAGCCAAGTAACCAGTGGCTCGTCCCGCACCACGCCGATGTGTCCGCGCTGCTGCGCGATCGTCGCCTGGGCCGTACGTACCTGCACCGATTCACCCACGAGGAGTTCGGCCGCACCCCGCCGCCCGCCGAGCACGAGCCCTTCCACACCCTCAACGGACAGGGGCTCCTCGACCTGGAGGCGCCCGACCACACCCGGATCCGGCGCCTGGTCTCCAAGGCGTTCACCCCGCGCACCGTCGAGCGGCTCGTCCCGACGGTGCAGCGGCTCGCCGCCGAACTGGTCGACCCGTTCGTCGAGGCGGGCGGCGGCGATCTGCTCACAGCGGTCGCCGAACCGCTGCCCGTGGCGGTCATAGCCGAGATGCTCGGCATCCCGGAGTCCGACCGCGCCCCGCTGCGCCCCTGGTCCGCGGCGATCTGCGGCATGTTCGAGCTGAACCCGTCGGAGGACACCGCCCGCGCTGCCGTACGCGCCTCGCTCGACTTTTCCGCGTACCTGCGCGAACTGATCGCGCAGCGGCGCAAGAACCCGGGTACGGATCTGATCTCCGCGCTCATCGCCGCTCACGACGAGGGGGAGCGACTGAGCGAACAGGAGATGATCTCCACCTGCGTACTGCTCCTCAACGCCGGGCACGAGGCGACCGTCAACACCACGGTGAACGGCTGGTGGACGCTGCTGCGCCACCCCGAACAGCTTGCCGCCCTCCGTGCCGACCACGGGCTGCTGCCGACGGCGATCGAGGAGTTGATGCGGTACGACACCCCGCTCCAGATGTTCGAGCGCTGGGTCCTCGACGACATCGAGATCGACGGCACGGTCATCCCGCGCGGCTCCGAGGTGGCCCTGCTCTTCGGCTCCGCCAACCGTGACCCCGCCCGCTTCGCGGCTGCGGACACTCTGGACCTGAGCCGACGCGAGAATCCGCACATCACCTTCGGCGCGGGTATTCATTTCTGTCTGGGTGCTCCACTCGCCCGGCTCGAACTCGCCGCATCCTTCGGGGAGTTGCTGCGCCGGGCTCCGGGCCTCCGGCTGGTGACCGAGCCGGAATGGAACCCGGGCTACGTGATCAGAGGGCTGAAGGAACTCCGCGTCGAGCTGTGACCGATGCGAAGGGCGACGGGGCGCAGGCTCCCGGCCCGGCGTCCCGGCCCGGCTTCTGGCCCCGGTTTTCCCGGCCCGAGGCCCGGACCAGGCGGCTCCTGGACCGGCCCCGGGCTCAGCGGCCCGGGCTCAGCGGCGCTCAGGCTCGGTGGCCCCGGGCTCAGCAGCTCCGACTCAGCGGCTCTGACTCGGCAGCTCCGGAACGGTGGAGCGGGCCGGGCGGCTTCGGTCCTGCCGCACCGGTCCTGCTGCTCCGGCTCAGCATCCGGGACCGCAGAGCGGTGGTCCGGCCAGCACGTCGAAGGCCAGCCCGAAGACCGCGAGTCCCGCCAGGAGCGCCGCCGCCCCGAAGGCCAGTCGCCACTTTCCCGTCAGGAGGGCGAAGAGAGCGATCCCGGCCGTGATGCCGCCGAGCACCATGACGGGAAATCCCAGCCAGAGCACGTTCCACTCCGACTCCCCTTCAAAGCCGCCGAAGATGCCGCGTCGGCCGTAAGGGGCCCAGGTGAGCATGCCGACCACCCCGCCGAGGGAGGCGGCCAGACAGCCGGCGATCCCACGAACGGCTTCGCCCCGGGTCTCCATGATCGTGGTGACGCGGGCGGGCCACAGGACGGTTGCGCCGGAGGCCGCCCGCATCACCGCTCCACCTCTTTGCCGCGTGACCTCTGCGGCGTGCACCTCATCGCTGTGTTACCGCTCGTCTCTTTGCCGTGCACCTCATCGCTGCGCCACCGCCCGTCTCTCGTCGATTCTCGTCATCGCTCGGCACTTCCTCAGGTCAGGACGTCGCGTCGTCGCAGCGCCACCACCCCGGCGCCCACCAGCACCACCGCGACCACCGTCAGCGCGAGCACGGGGCCCCACTCCATCCCGGTGCCTCCCGGCAGCTTCGGCAGGTGGGTGAACGGAGACACGTCCATCACCGCCTGCGGCAGATCCAGGGCGGGCCCGATCCACCCGAGCGCCAGGCATGTCCCGGCCACGCCCCAGGAGGCCACCGCGGCCTTTGGGAGCGCTCCGTACATCAGGACCGTGACGCCTCCCAACAGCCAGATCGCGGGCAGTTGGACCAACGCCGCCCCCAGGATGTCCGGGAGTTCGTGGCCGTATCCGGCGGCCAGGCCGAGGCCGCCCACCGCCATGATCAGGGCCGCCCCGCCGAAGGCGACTCCCAGATGTCCCGCCGCCCACCGCAGTCGGCTCACCCCGCACGCCAGCACCGGTTCGGCGCGCCCGGCGGTCTCCTCGCCGTGCAGCCGCAGCACCGACGCGACGATGTACAGCGCGGCGACCATGCCGAGCATGGAGACCATCGCCGCAAGGAACGCGTCGGTCAGCCCGGACTGACCGCCCATCCGCTCGAAGATCTCCTGCGTCTTCGGGTTGTCGCCGACGAGGTCCGCCGCCCCGTCGGTCAGTCCGCCGAAAACGACACCGACGGCGGCGAACGACAGCGTCCATCCGATCAGTGCACCCCGCTGGAGTCGCAGCGCGAGCCCGGACGCCGACGATATCCGCCCCCGCGACGGCCCGGGCCGGGTCGCCAGGAAGCTCATGCCGACGTCACGCCGCCCCGCCAAGGCGTATGCCAGGATGGCTTGGACCGCGATCGCGGCCGCCATGAGGAGCAGCACCCACCAGCGTGTCCCGGCGTACGCCCGCACGTTCTCCGCCCAGCCGAGGGGGGAGAGCCAGGTCAGGACCGACGAACCGTCGTCCGTCGACGCATCGCCCGCCGCCTTCAGGACGAACGCGGCACCGATCACCGCCGCCGTGAGCCCTTTCGCGAGCCGTGCGCTCTCGGTGAACTGCGCGGCCGTCGCGGCCGTGCAGGCGATCAGCACACCCGTCCCGCCGACCGCCGCGGCGAGTGCCACCGCACCCGTCCCGCCCGCACCGGAGCCGGCCATGCCGGCCGCGATGACCAGCGCCAGCGCGGCGTTGGCGATCAACGCGGTGAGCAGCGCGGCGGTCAGCGGGGCGCGGCGCCCCACCATTGCGGAGGAGAGCATCTCCTGACGTCCGGTCTCCTCTTCCTCCCGGGTGTGCCGCACGACGACGATCAGGCTCATCACGGCCGCCAGCGCCCCGCCGAAGCAGACCATCCGCCAGCTGACGAGACCGCCGAGGGAGTCGGTGAAGACCGGTCCGTACAGGGCCCTGAGGGAGCTGTTGCCGTTCATCGACGCGGCTAGTTCGGCCCGACTGGCGGCGGTGTCGTACAGCGAGGCGAAGGACTTGGCGACGGAGGAGAACGAGCCGCCGAGTACGAGCACCCAGATCGGCAGCATGATCCGGTCGCGCCGCAACGCGAGCCGCAGCAGTGTCCGGGTGCCGGCGAACTGCCGGGACACGGGAGCGGTCCGGGGGCTCGCACCGGTCGACGCGGTCGTCGTCATGGCAGTCACCGCCCCGTCACCCCCGCCCCCTCGCCGCCGCCCGGCCTACCCCGGCCGTCTGCCCCGCTCGCCGCCCCGTCATCTGTTCCGCCCGCTGTAGCCGTCGTGCCTGTCGTATGCGCAGCGTCCGCCGTATGCGCAGGGTCCGCCGTATGCGCAGGGTCCGCCGTATGCGCAGCGTCCGCCGTGTAGTGGCGGAGGAAGAGCTCCTCCAGCGTGGGCGGCGTGCTGGTCAGGGTCCGGATGCCCGATGCGGAGAGCGTCCTGAGCACCGCGTCCAGCTTGTCCGTGTCGACCTGGAGCGTCACGCGCAGGCCCTGCACCTGGAAGTCATGCACGCCGGGCAAATGCGCGAGCCCATTGGGCGGGCCGGCCAGCTCGGCGGTGATGTTCGTACGGGTCAGGTGGCGCATGTCCGCCAGTGAGCCGGTCTCGACCGTCCGGCCCTGACGGATGATGCTGACCCGGTCGCAGAGCGTCTCCACCTCGCTGAGGATGTGGCTGGACAGCAGGATCGTCCGCCCGCGCGCGCGTTCCTCGGCGACACAGTCCTGGAAGACTTCCTCCATCAGCGGATCGAGGCCGCTGGTCGGCTCGTCGAGGATCAGCAGATCCACGTCGGAGGCGAAGGCCGCGACAAGGGCGACCTTCTGCCTGTTTCCCTTGGAGTACGTGCGCCCCTTCTTCGTCGGATCGAGCTCGAAGCGCTCGACCAGCTCGGCGCGTCTGCCCTGATTGAGACCACCGCGCAGCCGCCCGTAGAGATCGATCACCTCGCCGCCCGACAGATTGCGCCACAACGTGACGTCACCAGGGACGTACGCCACTCTCCGGTGGAGCTCGACCGCGTCGTCCCACGGATCGCGGCCGAGCAGCCGCGCGGTGCCGGAGTCGGGTCGCAGCAGCCCGAGCAGCACCCGGATGGTGGTGGACTTCCCCGACCCGTTGGGCCCGAGGAAGCCATGAACCTCACCGGTCTCGACCATGAGGTCGAGACCGGTGAGCGCGCGCGTCCGGCCGAACGACTTGCGTAGCCCGGCCACCCTGATTGCCTGCGTCATGTTCTGAACGTACACTACTTTCACAAATTTGTGAAGTTAAGGAACTGTATAAAGTTGGAGTCGTGGCGAGGCCGGAGAAACGGTGGGGGCCAAAGACGCAGGGGAGACGGGAGACGATCGGGCGATGACCAGCGAAACCGAACAGAGCGCGCGTACCGAGCGGGACGCTGAGGCCGTGTCACGGTTCGTGGAACGGTTCGCGTCCGACATGACGGAGGCGGGGATGCAGCGGATGGCGTCCCGCGTCTTTGCCGCGCTCCTCGCGGACGACGACGGGTCGATGACGTCCGCCGAACTCGCCCTGGCACTGCAGATCAGCCCTGCCGCGGTGTCCGGCGCGGTCAACTACCTCACGCAGGTCAGCATGGTCGGCCGCGAGCGAGAGCCGGGCTCGCGGCGGGACCGCTACCGCCTTCACGACGAGCTCTGGTACACCACCTTCACCAACCGTGACAAGGTGCTCACCCGCTGGGAGAACACCTTGAAGGAAGGTGCCCGCACGCTGGGGGAGCACACCCCGGCCGGGGCCAGGCTCGCCGAGACTGCCGCCTTCTTCGAGTTCGTGCAGGCGGAGCTGGCCGGGATGCTGGACCGCTGGCGCGAGTACCGCAAGACGCTCGACCTGCCGACCGCCGCCGAGGGCCCGGGCTCCTGAACCCGCCGCGTGCCAAGTCTCTGAGCCCCGACAAGCGTCAGGGGCCCGAGCCCTGACCTTGACCCTGACGAGCTCAAGGGCTCAAGGGCTCAAGGGCTCAAGGGCTGCGGGGCTCGTGAGCTCCGGGGAGCGTCGGGGCTGAGCTCCCGGTTTCCCGGTCCCCGGCACCTGAGCTTCGCGAGCGTCGGGGCTGAGCACCGGAGGAGCTTCAGGGCTCCAGGGCTCCTGAGCTTCGGCCCTGACGGCCGGGATCCTCGACCGCCGGGGCCCTGGCCGGGAGGGGCCTCGGCCGCGTCCTTGCCTCGGTGCCCCGGGGCCCGGGGCACCCCCGACCCCCGGCACCCGCCCCTCGGGGGACTACCCTCCGGCTGCGGCCGCGGCCGCGGCCGCAGGCTCGGCCACCGGCAGCATCAGCCCCCAGGCCCCCGCCCGCACCGTCCACGTACGCGTCCGCACCGGGCCGCCGACCTGCGTGTCCGCCCGGTACCGGAAGTCCGCGCCCGAGACCGTGACCGCCTTCGCCTCCGCCGTGACCGGATCCGCCTCCGGAGGACGTATCACCACCTCCGCGAGGCCGTCGTCGCTGCACGAGGTCACCGTCACGGACTCGACCGGGCGGTCCAGGTCGTTCAGCAGGACGCCGTCCGCCTCGACCCGCAGCCGGTGCGTGCGTGGCGGGTCCGGGGGCTTCGACGGGGTCGGGCGCACCAGGGCGCGGACCAGCGAGCGGCAGGTGTCCCACACCGTCGTGGCCCCGGGGGCGATGGGCGCGTCCGGCGGCGCGCCCCGGCCCACGACGTGGCCCGGGGCATGGTCCGGAAGGTGGACCTGGTGGGCAGGGCGCACCTGGTGGGCAGGGTGGGACAGGTGGGCCGGGATGTGGAGAGTCCCCAACACCAGGCCGTCGCTGTCGTCGACCAGCAGGTCGAGCTTGCGCACGGCACCGTCGAGGGCGGTGCGCGCCGCGGCAACCGCGCCCTGCGGCACGCCGAGCGAATGGGCGAGTTCCAGCGTGCCGGCGGAGCCGACCGGGATCAGCGCGAGCGACTTCTCGGCCGGTTCCCGCTCCCGGTGCAGCAGGGCCACCGCCCGCCGCAGCGCGAGGTCGTCGCCGACCACGACCGGGCGCCGAACCCCCCGGCGGGACAAGGCCCGTGCGAATTCCTCGGGTCCTTCAGGCAGACAGATCTTGACATGCGAACCGGCACTGAGCACGTCCTTCGCGATGCGAACGGACTCGCCGTCGCTCCGGCGGGCCACCGGATCGATGACCACCAGCAGCTGGTGCGCACCGTCGCCGGGGGGCTGGGCAGCCGACACCATCGGTCCTTCCTCGGGTAGCATCTTGGTGCAAGAGCCCCTTTCGCTATTGCGCCAGGGGCTTCGTCTATTCCGGGGCACCCGGTTCGACGGTTCAGGCCGTGCCGTACATCGTCGTACGGCATGTACGACGTTTATGTACGCCCCTGACCTTGGACATGCCCCGCCCGGAAGGGGTGTACGCCTGTGCCCGCACTTGTGCTGCTCGGTGCTCAGTGGGGTGACGAGGGCAAGGGAAAGGCCACCGACCTGCTCGGTGGTTCCGTGGACTACGTGGTGCGCTACCAAGGCGGCAACAACGCCGGCCACACGGTGGTCGTCGGTGACCAGAAGTATGCACTCCATCTTCTCCCCTCCGGAATCCTGTCGCCGGGGTGCACCCCGGTCATCGGGAACGGTGTCGTCGTCGATCCGGCGGTCCTGCTTTCCGAGCTGAGTGGGCTGAACGAGCGCGGCGTGGACACGTCCAAGCTGCTGATCAGCGGTAACGCCCATTTGATCACCCCGTACAACGTCACGATCGACAAGGTGACGGAACGGTTCCTCGGCAAGCGCAGGATCGGCACGACCGGGCGCGGCATCGGCCCGACGTACGCCGACAAGATCAACCGGGTGGGCATCCGTGTCCAGGACCTCTACGACGAGTCGATCCTGGAGCAGAAGGTCGAGGCGGCCCTGGAGCAGAAGAACCAGCTCCTCGCCAAGGTCTTCAACCGGCGCGCCATCGAGTCCGGCAAGATCGTCGAGGAGATGCTCCAGTACGCGGAGCAGATCAAGCCGTACATCGCGGACACGACGCTGGTCCTGAACAACGCCATCGACGAGGGCAAGGTCGTCCTGTTCGAGGGAGGTCAGGGCACGCTGCTCGACGTCGACCACGGCACGTACCCCTTCGTCACCTCGTCGAACCCGACGGCGGGCGGTGCCTGCACCGGTGCGGGCGTGGGCCCGACGAAGATCAGCCGGGTCATCGGCATCCTCAAGGCGTACACCACGCGCGTCGGCGCGGGCCCGTTCCCGACGGAGCTGTTCGACGAGGACGGCGAGGCGCTGCGCCGGATCGGTGGCGAGCGCGGTGTCACTACCGGCCGCGACCGTCGCTGCGGCTGGTTCGACGCCGTGATCGCGCGCTACGCGACCCGGGTCAACGGCCTCACCGACTTCTTCCTCACCAAGCTGGACGTGCTGACCGGCTGGGAGCAGATCCCGGTGTGCGTCGCGTACGAGATCGACGGCAGGCGGGTTGAGGAACTCCCGTACAGCCAGACCGACTTCCACCACGCGAAGCCGGTCTACGAGATGCTGCCGGGCTGGTCGGAGGACATCACGAAGGCCAAGACCTTCTCCGACCTGCCGAAGAACGCGCAGGCGTACGTGAAGGCGCTGGAGGACATGTCCGGCGCCCCGATCTCCGCGATCGGCGTCGGCCCCGGCCGCACCGAGACGATCGAGATCAACTCCTTCCTGTAAGGACTCCCGCCGGGAGCTGCGCGGCGGTGGCCGACCGGACGCTACGTGTCGACCGCCGCCGCACACCCGCGTACGCGGGCCGGATGGTGTGACTAGTCTGTCCGCCATGAAGGAGCCAGGATGCTGCTGAGATTCCGGGTGGCGAACGTCCGGTCCCTGCGCGACGAGCAGGAGCTGTCGTTCGTCGCACCCGAGGACAGCGAGAGAGAGCGGGCCGCTGCTCGTGAACTGGCCCTTTCGGACGGCAGCCGGCTTCCTGTCCACACCGTCGTCGCTGTCTTCGGAGCCAATGCTTCCGGTAAGTCCAATGTGATCGCCGCGCTCAAGAACATGCGCCATGCGGTCCTGAGGTCCTACGCCGACTGGACGTCCTACGACGGTATTCCCCGTGACGAGTTCGCCCTGGATCCCAAGGCCGCGTCGGAGACGTCCCTGTACGAGGCGGACTTCGTCCTCGGTGACGGCGTCCGCTGGACGTACGGGTTCGAGCTGGGCGCACGGCGGGTGGAGGCGGAATGGCTTTACGCCTATCCCAAGGGCCGTCGGCAGGTGTGGTTCGATCGGGACGCCGGACGTGACAAGGTCTTCGACTTTCCTGGTGACCGGCTCCACGACCGCACGCGGCTGGCCCGTACCACCAGGCAGGACGCCCTTCTCCTGACGCGCGCCGCGAATGACGGCCATGAGCAGCTCACCCCGGTCTTCGACTGGTTCAAGAACAATCTCTGGGACGTCACTCCCGAGACCGAGCGCACCCAGCGCGAGGACTACACGGCCATGAAGCTGCTGCGGAGCGAGGACTTCCGGCGGCGGGCCGAGGAACTGCTGCGGGTCGCCGACCTCGGCATCGTGGGTGTGGAGGTCGAGCAGTCGTCATCGGGGCGCCCACTGGTACAACTGATCCACGCGGGCGGTGGCGAGCGGACGGCGATGGACTGGTCCTCGGAGTCCTGGGGCACCCGCTCCTGGTTCGCGTTGATCGGTCCGCTCCTGCTCGCCCTCGACACGGGAGCTGTCCTGCTCATCGACGAGCTGGACGCCAGCCTGCACTCGCGCTTCGCGGCAGAGGTCGTACGCCTCTTCCAGGCTCCGTGGGTGAATCCCAAGGGCGCCCAGCTGGTCTTCACCGGTCATGATCCCTCCCTGCTGCGGACACCGGGGGGCGGCCGGCTCCTGGAACCGGGGCAGCTCTGGCTCACCGAGAAGGACGAGCGTGGTGCGACGGAGCTGTCGTCGGTCGCGGACTGGGATCCCACGGATGAGGAAGACCTGATGGCCTCGTACCTCGCGGGGTCCTTCGGCGCGGTGCCGAAGGTCTCCGAGGGGCAGATCGGGCGACGGCTGGTGCGGACGGACGACTTGGCGCGGATGGAGGCGGAAGAGGTCTGATGGCGAGGCCAAGGGGAGGGGACAGCGTTTCCCGCAAGAAGGGTGGCGCCAAGGGCCGTACGAACCGCGCCCGCCAGGTGTACATCTTCACCGAGGGCGAGGTGACCGAGCCCCAATACATCGACATCATCGTGGAAAAGGGCACCCCGGCCACTGCGGGCCGCAGCGTCGATCACCACTTCGAGAACGAGAACGCCGCAAGCAAGCACCGCAAGCCGTACGCGATGGTCAAGGACGCCGTTCGTACGTTGCGCAAGGTCGAGCGCGAGGCCAGGGACGCCGGGCTGAGGACCGGAGACTGGAACTATCCTCAGGTGTGGGTGCTCTTCGACCGCGACGCCCACCTGAACATCCGCGAGGCCAAGCAGCTCGCGGACAAGGAAGGCGTCAAGGTCGCCTATTCGCATCCCTGCTTCGAACTCTGGCGGCTTCTGCACTACACGAACTACACGAGCAGCTTCGGCGGTGTCTGCGACGATGCCAACAGCCGGCTGCGTTCCCGCCCCGGCTTCGCGGCGACGTACGGACGCCAGGTCCGCACCGTCTCCTTGCAGCAGTCGAAGCACATGCGTGAGGAGCAGGTTCTCAGCAAGGACGGGCAGCGATACGCCGACGCCAAGAAGTACGCAATGGCGATCAACAATCGCGTCGAAGCGACCAACCCAGAGAAATGGGATCCGTACACCGACGTCTGGAACTTCGTCGAGGAGGGTCTTCTCCTCAGCGGCTACTAGGCTGCGTCGGCGTACGTCGGCGTACATCCGCGATCGGCCGGGGCTTGCCACCCGTCACCCGTCGCCGTCATCACCAGCACCACATCACCAGGGAGTCCGTCCGTGGCCAAGCTCACGCTCGATCAACTGGAGCGTCACCTCTTTGCCGCGGCGGACATTCTGCGCGGCACCATGGACGCCGCCGAGTACCGCGACTTTCTGCTGGTGCTGCTGTTCCTGAAGCGGGCGAACGACGAGTTCGACGCGGCCCGAGACCGGATCATCGCCCAGGAGATGGCGCAGGGCGCGTCCAGGGAAGAGGCCGAGGAGGAGGCGGACGAGCCCTCCCACTACACGCGCGACCGGATCATCTACATCCCGGAACAGGCCCGCTGGTCCCGACTGGCCGGCGCGGTGGACGACGTGGCGACGAGCTACCTCCAGCCCGCGCTCGACGCCCTGGAGGGCCATGAAGGCAACGAGCGGCTTCGCGGTCTGTTCGGGCATGTCAACTTCAACCGAATCGGCGGGGGCGGCGGTACCGGAACATCGGCGGCCAAGCTCGCGGACAAGCGGCTTTCCGCACTCATCGGCCACTTCGGGAGCCTGCGGCTGCGGGGCGAGGACTTCGAGTTCCCGGACGTCATCGGCGCCGCGTACGAATACCTGCTGAAGGACTTCGCGGACTCGGCGGGCGCCAAGGGCGGCGAGTTCTACACCCCGCGCGCGGTCGTGCGGATGATGGTCGAACTGGCTCGGCCGCAGGCCAACCAGCATGTCTACGACCCGTGCGTCGGTTCCGGCGGAATGCTCATCCACACCAAGGAGTACATCGAGGAGCACGGCGGCGACACCGAGGACCTGGCCCTGGCCGGGCAGGACGCCAACAACGGCTCGTGGGTGATGGCCACGATGAACATGCTGTTCCACGGCGCCAGCGACTTCGACCTGAAGACCGGTGACACGCTCACCAACCCGTTGCATGTCGACAAGTCCTACGACGTGGTGCTCAGCAACCCGCCGTTCTCCATGGACTACAAGGCGGAGGATCTGCCGCCCGGCCTTGAAGACCGTATGAAGTACGGCTACACGTCGGAAAAGGGCAAGGCCGACCTGATGTTCCTCCAGCACATGCTGTACATGGTGGAGGGGCGGGGCGGCTCCGTCTTCACCGTGATGCCGCACGGCGTGCTGTTCCGCAGCGGTGCGGAGGGCGACATCCGGACCCGGCTCATCGAGGACGACCTGCTGGAGGCCGTGATCGGCCTGCCGTCCAACATCTTCTACGGCACCGGCATCCCCGCCTGCGTGCTGGTGCTGCGGGCGAGAGGGAAGAAGCACCCGGACCGGCAGGGCAAGGTCCTGTTCATCAACGCCGACCGTGAGTTCCACTCCGAGCGGGCGCAGAACGTGCTGCTGCCGGAGCACGTGGAGAAGATCGTCTCCACGTTCCACGACGAGGTGGGCGACGGTTCGGGCGTGCCGCGGTTCGCCCGCTGGGTGGAGCGGGCCGAGCTGAAGGAGAACGCGTACAACCTCAACATCCGCCGTTACGTCGACAACACTCCGCCGCCCGAGCCGCAGGACGTCCGCGCACACCTGTCGGGCGGGGTGCCGAAGTCGGAGATCGCGGCGGAGGAGAAGGCGAAGCTGCTGGAGGCGTACCGGATCCGCGTCACCGACCTGTTCGCCGATCGGGGTCCCGATTCCGCGTACGTCGACTTCCTGCCCGAGGGCGAGCGACCGGACGCCGAGCGGCTGACCGCCCTGGCCGAGGGCCGGGAGCGGGAGCTCTGGGACGCGTTCGACAAGTGGTGGGCCGTGGAGACGGAGCAGATCGCGTCCCTGGCGCCCTACGAGGACGACGACCGCACGGAGTTCGAGAAGCGGTCCCAGCTCGCCCGGCTGCGCGCCGACCTGATCGACTCGTTCCGCAAGCTGCTGCTCAACGTGGACCTGCTGGACCGGTACGCGCTCGCGGGAGCGGTCGCCGGATGGTGGCAGGACGCCAGGAACGAGCTGAAGGCCCTGGCCGGCAACGGCTTCAAGGGCGTCGTCGAGGGCTGGGTCGACACGGTCGAGGCGATGCTGGAACCGGAGCCGAACCCCTGGACCGGCGGCGCGCGCAAGCGCTCGGGCGCGGAGCGGCGCCAGGCGTACGGCCACAAGGTCGTGGCCCGGATCGCCCCGGACTTCCTGCGTGAACTGGCCGAGGCGGACGCGCTCAAGGCCGATCTGGACGCCAAGGTCAAGGCGGCCGAGGAAGCGGAGGCCGCGCGGGCCGCTGCCGCGGCGGGCGTGGTGGAGGACGACGGCGAGGCGTCCGGGGACACAGACCCCGGGGCCCTTGATCCGGCGGTGGCGGCGGCGCTGCTCAGCGAGACGGACCTGAAGAAGCTGAAGAAGCAGCGGACCGCGGCGGGCAAGGCGGTGAAGGCGCTGGAGGAGGCGTTCTACCCGCTGGACGGGATGGGGGGCGCCGCGAAGGCCGCTGCACGCCTCGCTGCTGCGAAGAAGAAGGGCGCGGGGAAGGCGGCGCAGCCTGCGGCTGTCGCCGCGGCCGGGCAGACGGCACTGGACGTGACGGTGACGGCGGCCGTTGCCGACGCCGAGGTGGATTCCGGTGCGGATTCCGTTGCGGAAGAGGAGCGGCCCACGCCCCGTCTGCACGAGGTGCGGGACGCGCTGGACGAGGCGGGCGCGCGCGAGATCGTGCTCGGCATCCTCCGGGAGGACCTGGCGGCGAAACTGGAGGGCCATGTGGTGCGGCGTCGGCGGGAGTTGATCGACGCGTACGCGGGGTGGGAGCGGAAGTACCTGGTGTCGCTGCGGGATATCGAGGCGCGTCGGGAGGCCGCGTCGAAGCGGCTGGAAGGGTTCCTGAAGGAGCTGGGCTATGTCGGCTGAACCGGACGAGATCCGCTGGGTTCCCGTGGGGGAGGTCGGTGAGGTGCGGATGGGGAAGCAGCTTTCGCCGGCCAGCAGCCAGGCGGACGGCATGCATGCTCCGTACCTTCGTGTCGCCAACGTGCTTGACGGTTGGATCGACTACTCCGATGTGAAGACGATGAGCTTCAGCCCGACAGAGCGACAGAAATATGAACTGGAACCTGGGGACATTCTCCTGAATGAAGGTCAGAGTCTAGAACTGGTTGGCCGTAGTGCGATCTATGATGGGCCGCAGGGTAAGTACTGCTTTCAGAACACCCTCATCCGATTTCGGAGTGGCCCGGCTGTGCTTCCGGCGTATGTGCGTGAAGTGTTCAAGGCTTGGCTGAACGATGGGACATTCGCGTCGATCGCGAAGAAGACCACGAGTATTGCGCACCTTGGTGGTGACAGGTTCGCGAAACTCGCTTTCCCGTTGCTCTCCCTTGCGCGGCAGCGCAGAATCGTCGAGATCCTGGATTCCGTCGCCGAGTCTGAGAGGGCTGTCCTGGCGGAGGTTGCAAAGCTCCAAACTATTCGAAAAGTGCTCATCGAGCAGATGTCTCTTTTTGAATGTTTGCCCATGGTGGATGTTATCGTTGATGGCCCCCGGAACGGTATTTACAAGCCGGAAGATTGCTATGGTCAGTCAGGCGCTCCGATTGTTCGCATCAATAGCTTCGAGGGTGGGCCTTCTGATCTGACTCGTGGCTTGCTGCGTGTGAAGGCCTCTGATTCTGAATTGCTTCGGTACGGAGTTTCGGTCGGGGATGTCCTGATAAATCGAGTAAATGCTCCTGGCCTCGTCGGGAAGGCCACGATGGTAGATGCCCTTGAAGAGCCCACTCTGTTCGAGTCGAATATCATGCGATGCAGGATCGACACTTCCAAGATTCAACCGAAAATCGTTGAGGCCTGGCTTTCTGGGTCTGTCGCGCGCGCTCATTTCGCAAGTCGAACGAAGCCAGCCGTTTCACAGGCAAGTATTAATCGATCTGACGTATTTTCTTGTCCGGTTCCGAAAATGACTCCCGCTGATCAAGCGGAATTCCTTGAAAGGGTCGAGGCTCTCGATGCGGCGATTGCTAAAAGTCGAGCGCAGCTAGCAAAGCTGGGGAAGTTGCAGAAGGGGCTCGTGAATGACCTGTTGAGCGACAAGGGTCTGGAAGCGGTCCGTTCTTAGACACCTGCGTTAGTCAGCTTCAGAAAAGGAATGGCCATGCCTGTGCGAAAGCCACCCACCGCCCGTCAGCGGCGGCTCGGGGCCGAGCTTCGGCGGATGCGCGAGCACGTCGGGCTCTCCCTCACCGAGGCTGCCGCACTGCACCGGGTGGACAAGACCGCCATCAGCAACACTGAGTCCGCGCGATTCGGTGTCAGCGCTGACCGTGTACGCGTGTGGGCCTCCAACTACTCCTGCCCGGACCGCGCGTACGTGGATGCGCTGGCGGACATGGCCCGGGAACGCGCCGGGTCGAACTGGTGGGACGAGTTCCGTGACTCGATCGCCTCGTTCATGCTGGACCTGGTGGAGTTGGAGCACCATGCCGTGTCGTTGCGGCATGTGCAGATCACGCATCTTCCCGGCTTGTTGCAGCACGAGGACTACGCACGCGCTGTCTTCGGTGAGGCCGTCCCGCCGTTGGCTCCGGAGGCGATGGACCTCCAAGTGGACTTCAGGATGCGGCGCCGGGAACTGCTCGACCGGCCGGATCCTCCCGACTGTTCGTTCCTCCTGCATGAAGCTGCGCTGCGGATGCTCTTTGGTGACCGACCCACCGTGCGGCGGCAGTTGGAAGAGCTGCTGAAGTGTTCCGAGCGGGACTCCGTGACGCTGCGCGTCATCCCGTTCGCTGCGGGCGGGTTTCCCAGTGCGGGCAGCTCGACGATGTACGCGAGCGGTCCGGTCCGGCAGTTGGATACTGTGCAGATCGACGTACCGAACAGCATCACGTTCCTTGACGCCGAGACCCATCTGACGAACTACCGCGCCGTGTTGGATCGTATGGAGACGCGCTCGTTGGAACCAGGGCGTTCGCGCGACTTCATCCGCAGGGTGCTGCACGAGCTATGAAAGCTTGAGGATCGTGGAAATTCAGTGGCGCAAGTCCTCCTTCTCGGAGCAGTCGGGGAACTGTCTGGAGCTTGCTGTTGTCGACGGCGATGTTCTCGTCAGGGAGAGCGACGATCCCGCCGTGGTCGTCCGAACGACCACGGGCAAGCTGGCGGCCTTCCTGGCGGGAGCCAAGGCCGGCGAGTTCGACGATCTCGTGTGAGCGGGAGCCTTCCCAGCCGCATATGCCAACCTGATCGCACTCCGCATCAACGTTGATGCAGCAGCACTTTTGTCGCTACCCTCTGTTTGTGGTTGGTAGCTAATCGGCTACCGCCTGGACGCGAAGTGCCCCGGCGGTGTCATCACCACCCCGGGGCATGGCCAACGCCTCAGAGGAGCGTCAGCATGTTCCACCGTATCCGCACCCACCTGCCACGAACACTCGTGCAGATGGCTCTGCCCGCCCTGGCGCGTGACCTGCGCGCCCCCGCTTCCGCTACGTCCGTACCCGCGCGGGTCCTCACTCCCCGCGTCGGTTCCCCCACCCCTCCCCAACTCCCGTGCGGGTGCGGCCCGCTCGGCCTCGTGCCCCGCAGCATCGACCACGAACGCCGCGCCCGCCGCACCGCCATGCGGCTCGCCCTCGACGGGCTGGTGGTCGCGGCCGGGGTGGGGCAGGCGCACAGCGTCGGCAGCGTGGTTCTCGCGTCGGCGAGGGGTGTGGCCTGATGAGCGCGGGGCAGGTACGCATCAGCCGGGTGCCGAGCAAGCCCGTGCGGCGGGAGGCGGACGGGTTGCTCGCCATCGACCTCTGGCTGCGCCGTGACGGGGCCTTCGAGGCTGACGCCGCACTCCGTCTCACCCCCGCCGAGGCCGAGGTGCTGCACGCTCAGCTCTGTTACGCGCTGGACGACGAAACGGCTGGCCTCATCAACCCCGTTTCAGCCAGGCCGGACTGCCGCAAGGGCATCCTCACCACGCGCCGCCAGACCTGAGTACCCCGCCTCCACCTGCCAGGTCCCGCAGCCCGTTGCGGGGCCTGGCCGCGTGCCCGCCCGCACTGGCGCACAATGGACCCTTCGCACGGGTTCGCCAGTACGCGGGGAGGGGCACGGGGCATGGCTGCCGAAGTGGTCGAGGGGGCGACCTCCGAGCAGGTCGAGGGAACGACCGAGCAGGTCGAGGCGGAGTGGCCGCTGCTGGCGCATCTCAAGGCGATGGGGTGGCGGCACATCGAGGGCGCCCGGCTGAAGGCTGCGGGCGAGCGCGACGACTTCCGGGACGTACTGCTGGAGCGGCGACTGCGGGCCGCCGTGCGCCGGAACTCCCCGTGGATGACGGACGATACGCACACCAACCCGGCCTTTCTCGCGCTGCGCGCCGCGGCACGGCACGTGTCCGCGCAGTCGCTGCCGCAGGCCAACCGCGCCGCGACCCAGCTTCTCCTGGACGGCGTCCTGCACTCCGGCCCGGACGAGCGGGATGTGAAGACACGGTTCGTCGACTGGTCGTACGAGGCGCTGGAGGGCACCCGGGAGGAGGTCCTGGCCCGCAACGACTACCTCGTCGTCGATCAGTTGAGGGTCTGCGACGCGGACGGCAAGGCGGCCGTTCTGGATCTCGTGCTCTTCGTGAACGGCATCCCCCTCGTCGTCATCGAGTGCAAGTCCCCGGACGTACGTGACCCATTGGGCAAGGCCATCCGTGACCTGCGTGCCTACACCGCGCGCCCGGTGGACGACGACACCCGCAGCGGAACGGGCGCGCCACGAGGTGTGCCGCACTTGTTCGCGCCGGTCCAGCTGCTGGTCGCCGCCGACGGAACGGAAGCCGCGCTCGGGACGTACTCCTCCTCAGAAGAGCACTACTCCCTGTGGTGCAGCATCAGTTCGGACTACGAGAAGCCGGAGCATCTGCGGCAGGAGCTGCGCGGCTGGGGGCTCCTCGACGCCAAGGCCCGGCCCACCCTCCAGCAGCAGCTGACCGCGATCGTCCTCAAGCCGGGCAATCTGCTCAACATCGTCCGGCACTACGTCTTCGAGAAACCGCTCGGCGACGACAGCGGCACCGGAACGAAGCGGCGGGGCGTGCGGGGGCGGGCAGTGGAGCCCCGGACGGCGAAGGTGGTTTGCCGACACCAGCAGTACCGGGCGACGGAGAAGATCGTCCAGCGACTGCGCACGCGCCGCAGCCGCGCCTTCACCGGCGGGGACCTCGACGTGCGCGGCGGTGTCGTGTGGCACACCCAGGGGGCGGGCAAGAGCTTCACCATGCAGTTCCTCGCCCGGCGGCTGCACGCGAGCCCGGACCCCGCGCTGAACGGCATCACGATCGTCGCGGTCACGGACCGCATCGACCTTCAGCGCCAGCTACGTAAGGCCGTCGCGCTGAGCGAGTCCGAGGTACGGGAGGCGAAGTCCCGGACGGATCTGGAGAGCCTGCTGGGCCGGGCCGGGCGCCCCGGTGGGCGTGCGGTGATCTTCGCGACCATCCAGAAGTTCCTCGGTGACCTGGTCCGCGTCGCCGACGGGACGAGTGACACGGCGGGGGGTGAGGAACGCTCGCTCGACGGGGAGTTCGAGGCCGGCCGGGCGAAGGTCGCGGCGGGTGTGAGCGCTCAGGAGGTCGCCGATCCCGTACCGGACGAGGAGACCCTGCGCAAGGCCGCGCGGATCTTCCCCGAGTGCAGCGACTCGGACCGGGTCCTCGTCCTGGTCGACGAGGCCCACCGCTCCCACACCTCCGTGCTCCACGCCTGCCTGCGCAAGGCCCTCCCCAACGCGGCGAGGGTCGGCTTCACCGGCACCCCGCTCATGGAGGGCAGACTCACCGACACCGGGCGCATCTTCGGCCTGGAGCCGAGCAGCACGCCAGGCGGAGAACCGGAGTTCCTCGACACGTACCGCATGACCGAGGCGGAACGAGACAAGGTCGTCGTGCCCGTGCGGTACACGGGTCGGGCGACCACCGCCGAGGTGCGGGACAAGGAGCAGTTGGACGAGTGCTTCGAGGACCTGATCGAGCCCCTGGAGGAGGCCGAGCGGGCGCGCGTGCGCGCGAAGTACAGCACCCCGTCCAAGCGGGCCGTGGCCGAGTCGCCGCCACTGATCTGGCGCAAGGCCGCCGACATGCTGGAGCACTACGTCACCGGCCCACTGACAGGCGGGTTCAAGGCGCAGGTGGCCGTGGCCAGCAGGAAGGCCGCGGTCCTCTACCGCAACGCCTTCCAGGAGGCGCGCACCACACTGCTGCTGCGTGTCGCGGAGTTCGACCGGAGCGGGCGGCGGGAGTCGCTCAGGGGAAGGGCTCCGGAGACCTACACCCGAGAGGAATCG
Source organism: Streptomyces sp. NPDC047982 (assembly GCF_043204165.1). Lineage (NCBI taxonomy): Bacteria > Bacillati > Actinomycetota > Actinomycetes > Kitasatosporales > Streptomycetaceae > Streptomyces > Streptomyces sp. NPDC047982. Next base: position 47,293 of record NZ_JBIDBS010000008.1, read on the forward strand.
CTTCTCCTGCGTGCCTGGCAGTTCCAGGAACTGCTGCGGCGCATCGACTTCGTACCCGTGATCTCGGCCGGCTCGGAACAGAAGTCCGGGAGATGGCGTGAATGGACCGACGAGAAGAAGCAGCGCGAGCACATCGCCGGGTTCCTCCAGCCGTTCCCGCAACTGCCCCCGGACAACCCCTGGGCGTTCACTCCGCCCGCCGAACCGGATCCGGTTCCCGCCGGTTGTGTCGGTGGCATGAACCCCTGGAGCGACCTGGTCTGGGGCGACGAGGCGGCCGACCCGCCGCCCATCGCCATCCTCATCGTGAAATCCATGCTGCTCACCGGATTCGATGCCCCCATCGAGCAGGCGCTCTACCTGGACCGGCCGATTCGCGACGCGGAGCTGCTTCAGGCCATCGCCCGCGTCAACCGGCCCGCCCGTCGCAAGACGGAGGGCCTGGTCGTCGACTACTACGGCGTACTGAACAACCTCGCCGTGACCCTGGCCGCCTACCAAGGCAACCCGCGCGCTCTCGACTCGTTGCGTGACATGTCCGACGAACTGCCCGAGCTCGGCCGGACGGCTGCGGAGTTCCGCGCGTTGCTGAGGGCAGTGGGCATCGACGCGGACGGCCTCAGGACCGGAGCGGGACTGGCGCAGGCGGTGTTCGAGCTCGAGGATTCCGCTCGGCGGGCGGAATTCGACCAGAGGCTCGGAGAGTTCCTGGGCGCGGTGGACCGGGCACTGCCGCATGAGGACGCCCTCGGTTTCCTCCCCGAGGCGCGGCAGTGGAGTGTGCTCCAGATGCGTGTGCGCCGCCACTACCGCGACGACACCGGTGGCGGCTTCGTGATGCGCGGATACGGACGCAAGGTACGTGCACTGATCGCCGACCACCTGGAGGCGCAGGAGGTGAACCAGGCCGTGCCGCCCGTGTCGATCCTCGCTCCCGACTTCGACGAGGTCGTGGGCAGGCTTCCGGTGCGTGAGGCGGCGGCCGAGCAGATCCAGGGCCTGCGCTACCACCTGGAGGAACGGCAGGCAGTGGAGGACCGGGCGGTGTACCGGCAGCTGTCGGCGGAGCTGGAGCGGGTGCTGGAGGAGTTCGCCGGACGCTGGGACGACATCGTCCGTGAGCTGGGCCCACTGGTCGAGCGGGCCCGGCGGGCCGAGGAGACCGACCCGACCGTAGCCGACCTCACCCCCATGGAGCAGCGGCTCTACGTACTGCTTGGCGAGAAGCTGGTGGAGAGCGAGTTGCTGGGCCATCCGGAACCGCAGGAACTTCGCAGGGTCGTGGCCGAGGTGTACGGGGAGATCACCGACCGGGTGAGCCTGGCCTCCTTCGGCGGTGAGGCGGCTCACGTGGCATGGCTGGAGGCCTGCCTGTACACGCGGCTGCGTGAGATCGGGTACCGCCAGAGAGGCGAGGGGCGCAAGGAGGTGAAGCGGCTCGCCTCGACGCTCGCGGGGTATGCCACGCAGCACCTGGAAGCGTTCCGCTCCGAGGTACGGAGAGAATAGCCATATGTCCCAGCTTTCCGGTCCAGCCTTCCCCCTCGGCGAGCGCGCGCTCACCGAGGATGGCACGCTGGTCGTCGACGGGCGGGAACTGCGCGTGCGGATCAGCGTGCGCCGTCGGCGTCTGGGCCTGACGGTCGAGCGGGACAGGTCGCTCACCCTGCACGTGCCCATGGGGTGTGGGGTCCGGCGGGCCGAAGAGTTCGTACGCTCCAGTGCCGGCTGGATCGACGCCAAGGCGCGACTCAGTGAAGAGCGGCGCCAACTCCATCCCACGCGGTCCCTCAGAGACGGCGAGATCCACCGGTACCTGGGGCGGGACCATCGGCTGCTCATCGTCGACAACAGGCGGGACGAAGCCTCGGTTCCCGCCGTTCGTCTCGTTGCCGGAAGGCTGCGGCTGGACAGCGCGATTGCGACGGATCCAGGACTCGCGCGCAGGGCGATTGCGGACTGGTACAGCCGGGCGGGGCAGCGTTGGATGCGGGGCCGTCTGCAACCCTGGGCCGCTCGGATGGACGTTCCCGAGCCGAGGGTACGCGTACGGGACCTGGGTCACAGGTGGGGGAGCTACCGGGCCGGCATGGACGACAACGGAGTGATCTCCCTGCACTGGGCGGTCTTCCAATTGCCGATACATCTCGTGGATTACGTGGTGGCGCACGAACTGGCCCACGTCCGGGTGGCCGGGCACGGCCCCGAGTACTGGCGTCTGCTGGGCAGGGCGTTGCCGGAGTGCCGCCGACTGAAGACCGAGTTGGACGAACTGGGCCGCCGGGTGTGGATGGGGGATCTGGCCTGACCGTTCTGGCGTTCTTCTCGTGTGGTGGCGACGGTCCGCATGGGGTGCGACAGTCCGCATGGGGTGTGACGGTCTCGACTTTCGCGTACCCCGGGCCGGGTGTTGCGTGCTGGATGGAGGCGGAGCCTCCCGTTGTGCCCCTCCGGCCATGAATATGGATCAAGTCCTCCCGCCCATACCGCTGTTGAGGGAGTGGTGCGGCCGTATCAGCCCTTCCATGAGCCAGGTCCGAAGGTGGGGATTCGGAAGAATTTGCGTGGCTGGTCCAGACCTTGACAGGTCTGGACCAGCGGCGCTTGAGTGGCCGTCACACCCCCCATGACGGCGCACCGTCCAGCTTCGGTGCGCCGCACCGAAGGAGTGATCACGTGATCAGACGCGTCATGGGCCTGCTTGCCGCGCTGGGCGCGGTTGCCGCCATGATGGTGGCCCTTCCGGCCACCACTGCCGCCGCGGCGGCGGAGTGCGCGACACCCTGGAGCTCCTCGTCCGTCTACACCGGTGGCGGAACGGTCTCCTACAACGGGCACAACTGGACCGCCAAGTGGTGGACCCAGAACGAGACTCCCGGAACCTCCGACGTCTGGGCCGATCAGGGCAGTTGCGGCGGAGGAGGCGGCGGTACCGACCCGGGCAACCCGTCCGGCTTCGTCGTGAGCGAGGCGCAGTTCAACCAGATGTTCCCGAACCGGAACCCCTTCTACACGTACAGCGGGCTCACCTCCGCGCTGAGCGCCTACCCGGCCTTCGCGAACACCGGCAGCGACACCGTCAAGCGCCAGGAGGCGGCGGCGTTCCTCGCCAACGTCAGCCACGAGACGGGCGGCCTGGTGTACGTGGTCGAGCAGAACACGTCGAACTATCCGCACTACTGCGACAGCAGCCAGCCCTACGGCTGCCCGGCCGGTCAGGCCGCGTACTACGGGCGAGGCCCGATCCAGCTCAGCTGGAACTTCAACTACAAGGCCGCCGGTGACGCCCTCGGTATCGATTTGCTGCACAACCCGTACCTGGTCGAGCAGGACGCCTCCGTCGCTTGGAAGACCGGTCTCTGGTACTGGAACACCCAGAACGGTCCCGGCACCATGACCGCCCACCAGGCCATGGTGAACGGCGCTGGATTCGGCGAGACCATCCGCTCCATCAACGGAGCCCTGGAGTGCAACGGGGGCAATCCGCCTCAGGTCCAGAGCCGTGTCGACCTCTACAAGGCGTTCACACAGATCCTCGGCACCACACCCGGCGACAACTTGAGCTGCTGACGCGGCTGGGAAGCACCGGCGGCGGGGAGTAGCGGCCGGGAAGTATCGGCAGGACCGGCAGGACTGGCAGAACCGACAGGGCCGGCTGCGGTGCCGGTTGGTGTATCCCGCACCCGCACACGACGGGGGCGTGTCCGGTTCGATCGGACACGCCCCCGTTCCGCGTCCAGGGAACGGCTCGCGCGCTCAGAAGGTTTCGCCGGATTCTTCCGCGATCTCCAAGGCGCGGAAGGCCAGCCACAGGTCGTAGCGGGCGCTCGGCGCCTGGAGCAGCGACCGCTGAAGCACTGACTCGAGGCGCGTAAGGCGCTTGCGGGCACCCGGTACCGAGATGCCCAACGCGGTGGCGGTGCAGGCTAGTTGGGCCTCACAGTCCAGCCAGACGCGGAGGGTGCTGCGCGGGTCGGAGGCGCTCCGGGAGGTGCCCGCCGTGGCGAGGGGACGCAACTGGTGCACCGCCCATTCCCGGACGGCCGGCCCGCGCAGGATGTCGTCCAGGTCGTCCAGTCGACCGGGGAGGGACGTCTGCGGTGCCTGGGGAGTCTGGGGGGCCTGGGGTGTGGTGGGCGTGCGGGGGGCGGCGGGTGTGTGGGGCCCAGTGGGTGTGTGAGGTGTAGCGCGGATGCGTAGCGCGAGGTCGAGGGCGGCCTGGTCGGCGAGCCGGTTCAGGTCGTGGCCGAGCAGTTCGCCGATCAGCCGCAGTCGCGCCGCGAGGGTGTTCCGGTGGATCTTCAGATGCTGGGTGGCGTGCGAGGAGAAGGAGAGCCATGAGGAGAGCGTCGCCGTCAGTTCCTGGCTGCCCGGGTCATGGCTGCGCCTTGGCACGTGGGTGAGCAGCGGGTTCAGGAGCGCGTCCGCCCACCGCGCACCGGCCGCGCCGACGACCAGGGCCGCCTCTGGAGCCGAACCGAACCGGGCGTGCCGGCTGGGCAGCCCGCGGGCCACGGCCAGGGCGTGGAACGCCTGGCGGTAACCGGTCGCCGTATCCGAGAGCGGCACGTCCTCGCTCGCGCCGACGATGCACTCGTCCACCACATCGGCGACGCGGCGTCCGACCGGTGGGTCGGCCGTGTCCGGACCGGCCGGTACGACGAGGATCAGATGACGCGAGTACACGGGGCACCGCACGATCCAGGACCTGCCTCCGGAGATCTCCGCGCAGACCCGGGCCACCTCGTCCCGATGGCCCTCGGGGCATTCCACGACGCACACCCGTACCGGGTCGGACAGTTCGGGCTTCAACGCTCCCGCGACCTGATGCGCGAGGGACAGCTGGCCGGTCATGAGCAGATGCAGCACCGCTTCGCGGTTGCGAGACTCCGCCAGATCGACGCGGCGGCGCGTGCGCTCCACGGTCTCCGCCGCCCAGCACATGGCGAGCGGTACGGCGACGTCGGAAACCAGCGTGGCCAGCCCGTCCGGCAGCGGGCGCGGGGCGACGACGGCCAGGAGCGGGGCGGCGGTGCCGGGCGGGCCGTCCAGGGGGAACAGCAGCACGGTGTGCGGCCCCTCGTCGAAAGAGAAGGAGCGCGCGCCGAGCGACGCCAGCTCCTTGGCACCGTCGGCCGCCAAGGCGGCGGCCTCGACGGCCCACGCGGCGGTCCCGGTGGTCGGCGGGGCGCCGGCGGCCGGGGTGCCGGTGGCCGGGACACCGGCGTCCGCCCCCGTCCGGACTCCTGTCCCTGTCCCTGCCTCCGCCCCTTTCCCTGTCCCTGTCCCTGCCTCCGCCCCTTTCCCTGTCCCTGTCCCTGCCTCCGCCCCTTTCCCTGTCCCTGTCCCGACTTCTGTTCCTGCCTCTGCCCCCGTGCCAGTCCGGGCTCCTGTCCCCGTCCTCGTCCGGATGGCTGTCCCTGCATCGGTGCCGTCCGTGGCCCTGGTCGCGCCGTGCAGGACACCTCCGTCCGCGTTGAGCAGCCCGGCCCATCCTTCGGCCCGACTGGACACCCAGCGCAGGAGTTCGCGCGAGCCACCGGTCCGGGCCAGCCGGTACATCCTCAGTACGTCGTCGGCCCGTTGCCGCCCCTGCACCTGTCCTCCGCTCATCGCGCCGTGCTCCCGTGCCTCTGTGCCTCCGCGTCCACGCGCCCTTGCGCCTCCACGTTTCTGTGTCTCCGCGCGTTCTGTGCCCGCCAAAAACGGGGCGCAGCGTACCGGTTTCACTGTGCGAACTGATACCTCGGGCGGCCCACGCAGTGCGAACTGAATCTTTCTGTCGTCTACCTGACGTCATAAAGTTCGAACACGGTTGCGGCGCCCTTCGGGAGAGGGGCATGGGGGCGACGGCAGCGGCTCACGGGGGTGGCCGCTGCCGTCGGCCGCGACTGTTCCCCCTTCTCCCCTTCCCTTCTTTCTCTTCTCCCTGTTCCTTCGGCTTCTTCCGGCCGTTGTCAGTGGTGGTCTCCAAGGGCTGTCCCGTAATCCCTGGTGGAGCAGCGCGCGGCGTCGGATGCGGTGCATCGCAAGGCGGAGGGGCGCCCGCATACTGGATGTATGTGGGCGTTCCGACAACGCGGCGAGGCGCCGTAGCTGTCGTCGTGCGCCCGCCAGGGATTACGGGACAGCCCTTAGGCTCTGCTCACGACCAGGACCGCGAGCAGAGCCGACCGGGAGAGCCCATCGCCATGGAGTTCCGTATCGAGTGCAGAGCGCTGACCGACGCCGTGATCTGGGCGGCCCGGGTGCTGCCGACTCGTTCGACCGTTCCGGTGCTGGGCGGGCTGCTGCTGGAGGCGGAGGCCGGCCGGCTGCGCATCTCGGGCATGGACCATGAGGCGTCCGCGTGCATCGAGGTGGACGCGGAGATCGTGCGCCCCGGAAAGGTGCTGGTCATGGGGCGGCGGCTGGTCGAGGTGGGCCGGGTGCTGCCCGACGGTGTGGTGGAGTGCGCGGTCGAGGGGGCACGGTTCTCCCTGACCGGTGGCGGCGCCCGGTTCGGGCTCTCGGTGCTGTCGCTCGACGACTATCCGGCGTTGCCGGAGCTGCCCCCGGTGCTCGGGGAGGTGGACGCGGCGGAGTTCGCCGATGCGGTCGCCCAGGTCTCGGTGGCGGCGGCCTGGGACGACTCGCTGCCCACGCTGACCGGTGTCCGGCTGGCACTGGACGGCGACAGGATGATGCTCGCCGCGACGGACCGCTACCGGTTCGCAGTGCGTACGGTCACGTGGAAGCCAGGCAGGGAGGACGTCTCGGCGGATGTGCTGGTATCCGCCCGCAGGCTGTCCGAGATCACCCGTTCCTTCGACCGGTCCGGGGCGTGTCGACTGGCCCTGGACGGCGGCTCGGCCGGTTTCGAACAGGACGGCGCGCGGGCCACGGTGCGACTGCTCGACGGCCGACTGCCGCGCCACGACAAGCTGTTCGCGCTGACGGACCCAGTCAGTGTGATCGCGGATCGGGAGGAGCTGACCGGATCGGTCGCTCGGGTCGCCGTGGTCGCCGAGGGCGGCAGCCCGTTGCACCTTACGTTCTCGGGCGGCTCGGCGCTGCTTCAGGCGGGGTACGAGGACGACGTGGCCTCCCAGCGTCTGGACGTCGAGCTCATCGGCGCCGACGAGATGACGGTGGCGTTCGACCCCGTGTACTTGTCGAACGGGCTGTCCTCATTCGGCGCACCGGTGATCCGCCTCGACCTGATGGGTCCGGGGCAGCGTGCGATGATTACCGGCTGGCCGTCCCGGGAGGACGCGGTTCGGCAGGCGACGCCTCCGACCCACCAGCATCTTCTGATGTCGGTCAAGCCGCTGGTCTAGGGATACTCGGTCGTGAGGCCATGCGGTCGTGAGGCCATGCGGCCGTTGGGCCGTTGGGTCGTTGGGCCGTGACGCCGGTGACAGGCGGCGGATCGGTGGCGCCCGCCGAGTGCGGTGTGTCCCCGCTCCGTCACGGATTCGGACGTCCTACGGACCCGCGCTCGTCACTGGCCCACCCTCGTCACCGACCCGCACTTGTCACCGATCAGCCGTCGTCACTGGCCCACCCTTCCGTCGAGGCACTCGCGCAACAGGTCGGCGTGCCCGCAGTGACGGGCGTACTCCTCGATCCTGTGCACCATCAGCTCCCGGACCGCGATCTTGTTTTTTCCCATGCGCTCGCTCAGGTCCGGGTGCCGGGCCAGCGCGGCGTCGGTCGCTGCCTGCTCACGCTCCAGATCGCGGTACGCGGCATCGATCACGGCCTGCTCGGCGACGGCTCCGTCGAAGTCCGCGTCACGCTCGCCGTACAGCTTCGGCAGCGGGTCACCGTCGCCGATCCAGTTGTGCCAGTCCCGTTCCACCTCGGCCAGGTGCCGGACCAGGCCGAGCAGCGACATCGTCGACGGGGGAACCGACCGACGGGCCAGTTGCTCCGCGTCCAGTCCCTCGCACTTCATCCGCAAGGTCATGCGGTAGCCCGTCAGGAAGTCCTGCAGCGTCGCAAGCTCGCCTTCCGGCCCCGGCCCTGCGTTGTCGCGGGGGTCGTCGTCCGGATCGACCCACATATCGGGGTAGACGGTCGCCTGGCTCCATCGCGCTGGTTGGTCACTCATGCGCACCATGCTCGTCCGTGACGGCCCGGGCCCGCCACCGAGTTCTCGCTTCGAGGCGAGACCATTGGCACCAGGACGAGGTGCCGGTCCCGGCGGCGAGACCTTCCGGCGGGCAGGCCGGTACCGCATCCGCTTCGGTCGGTCAGGCCGCCCTCCGTCCCCCGTCGGGACGCTTCGTACACCAGGGCTGTGCCCGCCCGCCGTCGGCACGTCATCAGTGGGCCCTTCCCGTCAGTGGGCCGTTCTTCGCCCGTGAGCTGTCCCCGTCCGTTCTCATCCGTTCGTTTCCGGCCAGCCCAGGAACGTCGGTTCCTCACTGGTGAGTTGCGAGCTCCGTCCAGGACAGTTCCGCCATCTGACATGCCACAAGTTCCATGCAAGGAAGGTCAGTCGGCCCTGGTATAGGCCAACTGTCCGCTGCCGTCCTTGTTCTTGCGGTGCAGCGAGCCGTCCGGGAGCAGTGTGAGCACGGTGGGCTTGCCTGCTGTGCAGGACGACATCGGCTCACCGACGACCACCGTGGAGGCGTCGACCTCCATCGGACCGGACACGGACGGCTCCGTGGACAGGGAAGCCTCGAAGACGCAGTGGTACGACCCGCCGCCGTCGAGCGGTCCGTCCGCGGTGAGGGTGAGCACGGTATCCCCGACCGCGCCCTGCCGGATGACGAGTTCTCGGGTCGAACGCCCCGAGGGGGTGTCGATGGAACCCGACCAGCTGCCCAGGAAGCCGGCGGGTATGGGGCCGTGGCCGCTCCGCTCGTCGTCGGAGGGCGAATCGTCCGGAGCCGAGGACGCCTGATCGTCGCCGCCGTGCGCACCTGAGGACGTCCCGGCCGGTGGCGGTGACACGGTGGAGGACGGAACGAGCTCATGGCTCTTTTCGTTCAACAGCGTGTAGACGGACCCGCCCGCACCGATCGCGACGAGTACAGCCACCGCGACGAGTGCGATCGTCGCCCCCCTGCCCCGTCGGACGGGTTCCGGGGCGGGCTGCGGGGCGGGGGTGTAGAGCGGGCCGTACGGAGGTGTTGGGCCGAATCTTGGCTGCTGGTACGCGTGTTGCTGCTGCGGATATCCGTACCCGGTGCCGCTCTGCTGCGTACCGAACGCCATCTGACCCGGGTGCGGCTGGGCGGGCGGCGGGTACCCGTACGCGTGGGAATGCGGCGCGGGGGGCGGTACGGGAGCGGGGGCGCCGACCATGGTGGGTATCGAGTGCGTGGCGCCGGGCGGTGTCGGAACGGACCGGTCGCCCGATGCGTCCGTTGCGACGGGTCCGGCTGGAGTGGTGGGGGTGGGAGCTGGGGGCGCGGAAGGAACGGAAGGAACGGAAGGAACGGGGGGTCCGGCGGCGGCAGGAGGGGTGGTGGACACGCCGGGCGTGGTGGGCGCCGTGGCCTGCGAGCCTGTGGGTGGCCGCTGCTCGGGCCCCTCGTCCGGGTCCTCGGAGTCCAGCAGTTCCACGGCGTGGCGCCCGAGCTGGGCGATGAGCGCGCCCGGAAGCCACGGTTCCGCCGCGTCACCGTCCGCCAGGCGTTCCAGGATCGCGTCCGTCGACGGGCGGGTGGCCGGGGCCTTGCGCAGGCAGTCCCGGATCAGCTCGACGAGACCCGTCGGGACGCCGGTCAGATCCGGTTCCTCCTGGGCGATCCGATACATCTGCGCGTGCACACCGCTGTCGGAGTCCCCGAACGGAAGCCGGCCGGTCGACGCGTACGCCAGTACCGAGCCGAGGCAGAACACGTCGCACGCCGGGGTCACCCTTTCGCCACGCACCTGCTCCGGCGACATGAAGCCGGGCGAACCGACCAGCGCCCCGGTACGGGTGAGCCCACCGTCGGTGACGGTGTCGAGGGCCCGGGCGATGCCGAAGTCGATGACGCGCGGGCCGTCGATCGTCAGCAGGATGTTGGAGGGCTTCAGGTCACGGTGGATGAGCCCGGCGGCATGGATGGCCCGGAGGGCGTGGGCGAGGCCGGCGCCCAGGATGCGGACCGAGCGTTCGGGCAGCGGGCCGTACACGCCAGGTACCGGTGCCGATTGTCCGGCGACGCCGGGGACGGGCGGGGTTCCCGGTCGGCCGGAGACCGTGGCCTGGAGGGAAGGGCCGGCGACATAGCCCGTCGCCACCCAGGGCACGGCGGCCTCGGTGTCGGCGTCCAGCACCGGTGCCGTCCAGGCGGAGCCGACCTGGCGCGCGGCTCGCACCTCCTGACGGAACCGGTCGCGGAACTCCTGCTGCGCGGCGAGCTCGGCGCGCACCAGCTTGATCGCGACGGTGCGGCCGCGGTCGGAGCGGGCCAGATAGACCTGGCCCATCCCACCGGCGCCGAGCCTGCCCAGCAGTCGGTAGCCGCCGATGCGTTGCGGGTCGGTGGGCCCGAGCTTGTCCATGGTGTGTGTCCTCCCCCTGCGGCGAATACGCCGGAACGCGTCGAGGATAGCGGCGCGCGATGCCGCTCCGAGGGACCGGATCCGGGCCCCTCGGAGCGCAACTCCCCGTGCCTGCCCGCGCTTTACTTTCCCCTCCGCCTCACGCGCCGGTCCCCGTTTCACGCCCCCTGCTCGCCTTCCGCCCTCGTTCCGCCGCCTTGTGCTCTGGTCCTCGGCGCGTCGCCGCTGCCGGCTCGGCGGAGCCGCTGGTACCGGGTCTTGGCCCGGTGCTGCCACGTGCCTTGAGCCGGGCGAAGAGCCCATGGGCGCGGGCCCGCCGCTCCGGACTGGAGGGGCAGGGGCGAGGCTGGAGGCCGGATACGAGCACCGTCACGCCGGCCACGAGAACCGTTATGACGGACACGAGGAGCGGCATCGTGGCGCGAGAGGTGATGAGGCGGACGCGAGGAGCGACGCGGCGGGTGCGGGGAGTGGTGCGGCGGGCGCGAAGCGTGCCATGGGTGTAAACGCCGCCATCCCTCGCCACTGGTCGCCGTCGGTATCGGGGAGTGCGGAAGCTGTGACGCGACACCCTGCCCACCAAAGCGCCGCACGCCATACAAGGTGGCCATGTCAGCTCGCCCCCTGCGCATCTACGCTCGCCGCATGACCCCTCATGCCTCGCATGCCCTGCATGTCGACCCCGCCGCCGGCGCGGCCGTGAAGGCCGCAGACCGCGCACACGTGTTCCACTCCTGGTCCGCCCAGGGCCTCATCGACCCGCTCGCCGTCGCCGGCGCCGAGGGGGCGTACTTCTGGGACTACGACGGCAACCGCTACCTGGACTTCACCAGCGGGCTCGTCTACACCAACATCGGCTACCAGCACCCCGCCGTCGTCGCCGCGATCCAGGAGCAGGCGGGCAGGCTCGCCACCTTCGCCCCCGCGTTCGCGATCGAGGCGCGCTCCGAGGCCGCACGCCTCATCGCCGAGCGCACCCCCGGCGACCTGGACAAGATCTTCTTCACCAACGGCGGCGCGGAGGCCGTGGAGAACGCCATCCGGATGGCGCGGCTGCACACCGGGCGCGCGAAGGTGCTCTCCGCGTACCGCTCGTACCACGGTGCCACCTCCACCGCGATCAACCTGACCGGCGACCCGCGCCGCTGGCCGTCCGACAACGGTTCGGCAGGCGTCGTCCACTTCTGGGCTCCGTTCCTCTACCGCTCGCCGTTCCACTCCGAGACGGAGGAGCAGGAGTGCGCCCGCGCGCTCCAGCACTTGGAGGACACCCTCGCCTTCGAGGGTCCCGGAACGATCGCGGCGATCATCCTGGAGACGATCCCCGGGACCGCAGGCATCATGACGCCGCCGCCCGGCTACCTGGCGGGCGTCCGCGAGATCTGCGACCGGTACGGCATCGTCTTCGTCCTCGACGAGGTGATGGCCGGCTTCGGGCGCACCGGCAAGTGGTTCGCCGCCGACCACTTCGATGTCGTGCCGGACCTGATGACCTTCGCCAAGGGCGTCAACTCCGGTTATGTACCGCTCGGCGGGGTCGCGATCTCCGCCGAGATCGCCGCCACCTTCGAGACCCGCCCCTACCCGGGCGGACTGACCTACTCCGGTCACCCGCTGGCGTGCGCCGCCGCCGTCGCCACCATTCACGTGATGGAGGACGAGAAGGTCATCGAGAATGCCGCCCACATGGGCGAGACGGTGCTCGGCCCCGGCCTGCGCGACCTCGCCGAGCGGCACCCGTCGGTGGGTGAGGTCCGCGGCCTCGGAGCGTTCTGGGCGCTGGAACTGGTCCGTGACAGGGAGACGCGCGAGCCGCTGGTCCCGTACAACCCGACGCCCGAGGCCAACGCGCCGATGGCAGCCTTCGGCGCGGCGGCGAAGAAGAACGGCCTCTGGCCCTTCGTCAACATGAACCGCACCCACGTCGTTCCCGCCTGCAACATCACCGAGGCTGAGGCCACGGCGGGCCTCGCGGCCCTCGACGCGGCGCTGTCGGTCGCGGACGAGTACACCGCGCAGTAGGCGCGTACGCGTGTAACGAGTACGTCGTGCAACGCGTACACGCGTAGCGAATACATCGGGTGGCCATGGACGCGTGCACCGCGTGGCCGCTCCTTCCCGGCCACCGGTCCCCGTGCGGGCCGGTGGCCGGTGGCTTTCACCCGTTCGCCCTTCCGCTGTCTCCCCTTCTGCCCGGATCCGGGCACGCCGACCCTGCCTTAAGGTTGCCGGAGGCGGAGAGCAGGGGAGGGGACGCCATGCGCGCGAGCGGAGCTGTGACCCGCAGCACGCTGCGGCAGCAGATCGCGGACGCGCTGCGTGACGAAGTGCTGGCCGGACGATTGCAGCGGGGACGGGAATTCACCGTCAAGCAGATCGCCGAACAGTACGGTGTCTCGGCGACGCCGGTGCGCGAGGCGCTCTTCGACCTCTCGGCGCAGGGACTGCTCGAATCCGATCAGCACCGCGGTTTCCGGGTACGCGAGTTCACCGTCGCCGACTACCGCTCGATGGTCGAAGCCCGCACCCTGGTCATCGACGGGGTCATTCGCGATGTCTTCCACGGCTTCGGGCCAGGGCTGTCGGCCGCGCGTGCGGCGGTGTACCAGGACGGTCTGGTCTCCGTGCGGCGCAGGGCCCAGGAGGCCGCGCGGGCGGCACAGGGCGGCGACCTCGACATTCTCATCGGCTACGACCTCCGCTTCTGGCGGGAGTTGGGCGCGCTCGTCGACAACGCGTACATCAACGACTTTCTGCACCGGCTGCGCGTCCAGGCATGGGTGTTCGCCGTGCCGTACCTGCGCCATGACGCGAGCGCCCGGGACTGGCTCTGGCACGGCCACCCGGAACTCGTCGCGGCGATCACACTGTGCGATCACGACGCGGTGCGTGCCGTGATGGACGACTACAACGCGCACGCGCTGAACTGGGCGGACCGGCTCGCGGCCGGAATGCTCGCGCTCCCCACCGCGTCCGCCCCCGCAGGCCCGACCAACCCCGCCAACCCTGCGGCCCCCGGCCCCGCCAACACCGCCGAGACCTCCATCCCCACCGATCCTGCGGCTCCCGGCCCTGCCATCTCCGAGGAACCGGGCTCGGGCCGTTCGGGGTCCTGACGGGCGTGATTTCCGGAGATGTCCGACCGTGCCCGGCCGTGCCCGGCCGTGCCTGCCGCCCCGTCAAGTGCTGCCGCACACATCGGGGCCGACGCCACGTCAGCCTGAGCGACCGTCCGGCCGGCGCCGCGTCATTCCTGAGGCCGTCCAGGCCGACGTCAGTCGGTCCTGCGCTCCCGCCAGTCCGACATCCGTCGGTCCTGCGTACCGTCAGGCGACATGCCGTGACTCCTGCCGACCCGTCAGCGGTGGACGTCAGGCCGCCTCTCCGGCTCCTTCTGGCGGACCGGGCACTGTGCGCGACGTGCCGCCCGCATTACGCTGTTCCGACTGTTGTGAATATTCCGATGCGCACCTGTGGGAGAGCGAGACTTCGTGGCCTGTGACCTGTGGCTGGTCCCCCTCGTCGATGTGCTGTGCCACAGCCCCGACAACCCGTTCGCCGAAGAGATCGCCGCCTACGACAAGGTTCTGGGCGACGCCGGACTGCCGCCCGTCCCCGTGTACGCGTACATGCCGGGCCTGACCGGTGACGTGGCCCCGGTCGCGGGTTTCGACTACGACGCCCTGCACCTCCTGCGCCGCGCCTATCTGCTCAGGCTCAGCGGCCTCGCCGTCACACCCGTCGACGAACTCGGTGGGGACTACGAGCAGTTGCTGGAGATGTTCGGGGCGACGGCCCGGCAGTCCCATCTGGTCTGGCACTACGACCACGCGGGGGCCTACGTTCCGCTGGACTTCGCCGCGCCGCTCTCCGACGACGACCTGCTCGCGGGCGGCGGCCCTCTCGGCTCCAGCCACGGGCTGCTGAGGGAGCTGGAGTTCGTCGCCCCGTCCCTCGGCATCGACCCGGCGAACCCGCCGGCCGCACCACTGCCGCCCGCCGCACCGACCGAGCTGGAGGAACCGGCGGGCCCGATTCCTTACGACAACGCTCCGTTCGCCCGTGAGAGGCATGTCTGGCTGGGCCTGCACGCGGCCACCACCCGCAGCCTCGCCCAGGGGTCGATGATCGTCTTCAGCTGACCGTTCCCCGCCCACAGGCGGCTGTACAGGGGTGGCTGTTCCCCGCGCCCGAACCGGCGTCCGGACGGCCTTGCGGGGTCCGTGGCCCGAAACGTGCTGCCCGGCCGGGTCCCTCCGGCTCCCCGCGGTGGTCTCACCGCGGGGACTCCGGGGGCCGCTGCCGCGGCATGTTCGGCCGGGCGATCGTCTGCATCGGGAACCGCCCCGGCTGCGCGCCGTGCTCCGTACGCCCGCCGCCCGCGCCGCCGGACGACAGGGCCTGGAGCCCCATCGGGGCCGGACCGGCCCGGAACTCCACCATCCAGTCCGCGGTCTCGGTCCGGACCAGTTCCGTGACGTCCTCCGAGAACCGCCGCAGCACCCCGAGGCAGCGCTCTGCCGCCTCGCTGGCCGTCCCCTCGGTCGGGCCCAGCACCTCCCGTACGGACTCCGAGGCCCAGTCGAACTGGAGCACCTGGAGGCGGCGCTGCACGGCTTGGGCGGTGGCGAGACTCCTTATCCAGCCCGATGTGAGGCCGAAGTACCGGTCGCACGCCATGCACGCGGCCCCCAGCAGCAGCGACAGATAGCCCCACCCCGCCGCCCCGGCGAGCGCCCCGGTGAGGTCGAGCAGGGGCAGGGCGGCCCCGGCGACCGCCCCGGCGGCCGTACCGATCCGCAGCGTCCTGGCCGCACGGCGCTTCCAGATCCGGTCGCTCAGGTACCAGTCGGCGGTGTGCAGTGCCTCCGCCTCGACCCAGCGGTACAGCTCGTCGAGACGTTCGGCGGGTTCACCCCAGTCGCCGAGCGGGAACGGCGTACCGGTCAGGTCCCCGCCCCGGCCCCGCGCGACCCGGCCACGTGCGCCGGAGCCCGAACCGGAGGAACCGGCCGAGCCGGCCGAACCGGACTCGTTGCGGGGTCCTTCGGGCTGCATCTCCGGCTGACTCACCGGGGTACTCCTCTGCATTCTGCTTAATGACGCCTGATGTGCGGCGGTGGTTTCGGCGGTGGGCTGATCACTGCTCTCCGGCGCGGCCGACTGTCCCGCTTACGTAACTTTGCGTGACGGGCGGCGCGCCCGTGTGTCCTGACGCGCATGCCCTTCCTACCGCCGAATGGTGGGCCGCGGGGTCGAAACGGCGTTACGCCCGGGCATGTGGGGCCTGTGATCAGGTATGGGCGTCATATCGGCGCTGACTCAAACTCACTCGAAAGAGTTGCTCGCCAGCGGGTGAAGCGTGCTGTGCGGTGACCACGTAGGCTCGACATATCCGAAACATGTTGTCGTCGAATTGCCAGGAGTGACCGTGATTCCCGGTGCGGGTCAGCCCAACATGCAGCAGTTGCTGCAACAAGCCCAGAAGATGCAGCAGGACCTTGCCGCGGCTCAGGAGGAGCTGGCCAGGACCGAGGTCGAGGGCCAGGCAGGGGGCGGTCTGGTGAAGGCGACCGTGACCGGCTCCGGCGAGCTCCGCGCCCTGGTGATCGACCCGAAGGCCGTCGACCCGGAGGACACCGAGACGCTCGCGGACCTCGTCGTCGCCGCGGTCCAGGCGGCGAACGAGAACGCGCAGCAGATCCAGCAGCAGAAGCTGGGCCCACTCGCCCAGGGACTGGGCGGCATGCCCGGTCTCCCCTTCTGACCACCTCCGGTCGTCGCTGACCACGTCCGGGCCGTCGCACTTGGTCGGCCCGGCCGTCTCCCGGCGATCGAGATCATCGACGTCCGCGAGCCCAACGAGTTCGAGCTGCCGTCGCACGGGCTGTGGCCCACGCCGATCGTTTCCCCGGTTGTCGTTCGGGGCCGGTCCGAGCCGCCTCCGGGCCGTCGTCCGACGCGCTCCGGGGCGCAGTTCGACCCCTTCGGGGACTCGGTCGGGCCTGCTCCGACCGTCTCCGGGTGGTTGTCCGGGCGTGTCCAGGACGCTGCCCGGTCGTCGCACCGGCACGGCCCGGAGGCTTCCCGGTCGCCGTTCGGCCGGCTGTGGGCCTTCTGACCGGTGGTCCGAACTCGTAAGTTGTATTCATAGCCCATCGCACGCGAGGGACCGCCCTTCGTGCGCCGTCCGCGGCGTACGGCCCTCGGCCCGTCGCCCGCGGGCCACCCGCCCGCGGCCCGTCCGGAGGCGGGAGCGGCCCGTCCGGAGGCGGGAGCAGGACGAGCCCGTCCAGGGGCGGTGATCAGTAAAGAGGAAGGCGTTTCCGTTGTACGAAGGCGTGGTTCAGGATCTCATCGACGAACTGGGCAGGCTGCCCGGCGTCGGTCCCAAGAGCGCGCAGCGGATCGCCTTTCACATCCTGCAGGCCGAACCGACCGATGTGCGCCGCCTCGCCCATGCCCTCCTGGAGGTCAAGGACAAGGTCCGGTTCTGCTCGGTCTGCGGCAATGTCGCCCAGCAGGAGCAGTGCAACATCTGCCGGGACGCACGTCGTGACCAGGCGGTCATCTGCGTGGTCGAAGAGCCGAAGGACGTCGTCGCGATCGAGCGGACCCGCGAGTTCCGGGGCAGGTACCACGTGCTCGGCGGCGCGATCAGCCCGATCGAGGGCGTCGGCCCGGACGATCTGCGCATCCGTGAACTGCTCGCCCGTCTCGCCGACGGCACGGTCACGGAGCTGATCCTGGCGACCGACCCCAACCTCGAGGGCGAGGCCACTGCGACGTACCTGGCACGGATGGTCAAGCCGATGGGCCTGCGGGTCACCAGACTGGCCAGCGGTCTTCCAGTGGGCGGCGACCTGGAGTACGCGGACGAGGTCACCCTGGGCCGCGCCTTCGAGGGGAGGCGCCTGCTCGATGTGTGACGCTTTCATGTCACCCGATGTACCGATGGTGGCCGCTGTCGCGACGGGCGGTGTTTCTACGTTCAGCGACGCTATGTTCTACTCACCGTTCGTGACCGTGCCCACGGGAGGTCCCCTCGATGTCTGACGCCACGCTGAACTCCGTCACGCAGGACCCGGGCGATTTCGCTGTCCAGATCGCCGACCAGATCAAGACGTTCATCGTCGCGGTCACCGAGGTGTCGAAGGTCGAGGAGCCCGAGGAAGCCGTTCCCGTCCTGCTGCTTCAGATCTCCCAGTTGCTGCTGGCGGGCGGACGGCTCGGCGCGTACGAGGACATCGTCCCCGAGGAGCGCTACGAGCCGGACCTGGGCGCGGAGCCGGACGCCGACGGGCTGCGCGAGCGGTTCGCCGTCCTCCTGGAGCCGATCGACGTCTACTCCGAGGTCTTCGACCCGTACGAGCCCCGCAAGGCGCCGGTCCCGTCCCGCATCTCGGACGACCTGGCCGACCTCGTCACCGATCTGCGCCACGGCTTGGCCCACTACGAGGAGAACCGCGTCACCGAGGCCCTGTGGTGGTGGCAGTTCTCGTACTTCTCCAACTGGGGCTCCACCGCGTCCGCCGCGCTGCGCGCCCTCCAGTCCCTGATCGCTCACATCCGCCTCAACCAGCCCCTTCAGGAGCTGGACGGCCTGGACACGGACTCGGAGACCGTCGACGAGGAACTCGCCGAGGAGGCGGGCCGGGTGATGGCGGAGGAGATCGCGGGCCCGCTGGGGCTGCGGCCGGTGCAGTAACGGGCGACGACGCCCTGCGCTCTCCTCCCCGCTCCTTCCCTGCTCCTCCTCGTCCCTTCTCGCTCGCCCTGCCCGCTCTCCGCCCCGTCGCGCCCCGTCCTGGCCCCTTCTCTGCCATCCCTCCCCCGTCATCGCCCGACGGGCGAGGGCCTTCGTCCTGCGGGAGCCTCCGACAGGCGGGCGGGTGGGTTCCGGTCCACGCTGGAGAGGGCGCCTCACGGGGCGCGGTCCGGCCCACCGCGTGTGGGGTGGGCCACACGCGGGAGTGCGGCTTCGATCGGCGGGCAGCAGCCCGTACGAGCGGTGTGGAACGACACGCCGATGATCACGTGCTGAGCAGGACATCTCAGCATGTGGTATGGGCGGGGCGTTTTCGGGCCGCTCGTTAAACTGAGTCGACCGCAGTAACGGACCGAGCGAGGAGCGCACGTGGGCCTTGTCGTGCAGAAGTACGGAGGCTCCTCCGTAGCCGATGCCGAGGGCATCAAGCGCGTCGCCAAGCGAATCGTCGATGCCAAGAAGAGCGGCAACCAGGTGGTTGTCGTGGTGTCCGCGATGGGCGACACGACGGACGAGTTGATCGATCTCGCCGCGCAGGTATCCCCGATACCCGCCGGGCGCGAGTTCGACATGCTGCTGACCGCGGGAGAGCGGATCTCCATGGCCCTGCTGGCGATGGCGATCAAAAACCTGGGCCACGAGGCCCAGTCGTTCACGGGCAGCCAGGCGGGCGTCATCACCGACTCGGTCCACAACAAAGCGCGCATCATCGATGTGACGCCGGGGCGTATCCGTACGGCGCTGGACGAGGGGAACATCGCGATCGTCGCGGGGTTCCAGGGTGTGTCCCAGGACAAGAAGGACATCACCACCCTCGGCCGGGGCGGGTCCGACACCACCGCGGTGGCGCTCGCCGCCGCGCTGGACGCCGAGGTCTGCGAGATCTACACCGATGTGGACGGTGTCTTCACCGCCGACCCGAGGGTCGTGAAGAAGGCCCGGAAGATCGACTGGATCTCCTTCGAGGACATGCTGGAGCTGGCCGCGTCCGGTTCCAAGGTGCTGCTGCACCGGTGCGTGGAGTACGCACGCCGCTACAACATCCCGATCCACGTCCGCTCGTCCTTCTCCGGGCTGCGCGGGACCTGGGTCAGCAACGAGCCGCAAGGGGACCAGAAGGTGGAGCACGCGATCATCTCCGGAGTCGCCCATGACGTCTCCGAGGCCAAGGTCACTGTCGTCGGTGTGCCCGACAAGCCGGGCGAGGCCGCCGCGATCTTCCGCACGATCGCGAACGCGGAGATCAACATCGACATGGTGGTGCAGAACGTCTCCGCCGCGTCGACCGGTCTGACCGACATCTCGTTCACGCTGCCGAAGGCCGAGGGCCGCAAGGCGATCGACGCCCTGGAGCGCAACCGCGGCACCATCGGCTTCGAGTCGCTGCGCTACGACGACCAGATCGCGAAGATCTCCCTGGTCGGCGCCGGTATGAAGACCAACCCCGGGGTCACGGCCGGCTTCTTCGAGGCGCTGTCCGACGCCGGTGTGAACATCGAGCTGATCTCGACATCCGAGATCCGTATCTCGGTCGTCACCCGTGCCGACGACGTCAACGAGGCCGTGCGCGCCGTACACACTGCCTTCGGCCTCGACAGCGACTCCGACGAGGCCGTCGTCTACGGGGGCACCGGCCGATGACCGCCCACCGCCCCTCGCTCGCGGTCGTCGGAGCGACCGGGGCGATCGGCGGTGTCATGCTGCAGATCCTCTCGCAGCACGCGGATGTCTGGGGCGAGGTGAGACTCGTCGCCTCGCCGCGCTCGGCCGGCCGCAAGCTGGTCGTCCGCGGCGAGGAGAGCGAGGTCCTTCCGCTGGCCGAGGACGTCTTCGACGGCATCGACGTGGCGCTCTTCCTGGTGCCCGACCACGTGTCCGCGCAGTGGGCGCCCGTCGCCGCGGCCAAGGGCGTGGTCGTCGTCGACGACTCCGCCGCGTTCCGGCTGGACGCGGACGTTCCGCTGGTCGTGCCCGAGATCAACCCGCACGCCGCACGGATCAGGCCGCGCGGCATCGTCGCGAGCCCGAATTGCACGACGCTCTCGCTGATCGTCGCGGTCGGTGCGCTGCACGCCGAGTTCGGGGTGCGGGAACTGGTCGTCTCCTCGTACCAGGCGGTGAGCGGCGCTGGTCGCGAAGGGGTGGCCGCGCTGCGCGAACAGCTGTCGCTCGTGGCCGGCACCGAACTGGGCACGAAGCCCGGGGACGTGCGCCGGGCCGTGGGGGACGCTGAGGGCGGGCCCTTCGCCGCACCGGTGGCCCTCAACGTGGTCCCCTGGGCCGGGACCGAGGCCGGCGACGGCTGGTCGTCGGAGGAACTCGCGATCCGCGAGGAGTGCCGCAAGATCCTGGACCTGTCGGACCTGCGGGTCGCGGCGACCTGTGTGTACGTACCGGTCGTCGCGACGCACTCGATGTCCGTGCACGCGCGGTTCGAGAACGAGGTCGCGGTCGACCGGGCCCACGAGATCCTGGCGACGGCCCCGGGCGTGGTGCTGTACGACAGTGCGGGGGAAGGGGACTTCCCGACGCCGTCCGACGTCGTCGGCACCGACCCGACATGGGTCGGGCGCGTGCGCCGCTCCCTGGACGACCCCCGCGCGCTGGAGCTGTTCGTCTGCGGCGACAACCTCCGCAAGGGGGCCGCGCTGAACGTGGCGCAGATCGCCGAATCGGTGGCCGCCGAATTTCCCCGTGCCTGATCACGGCTTTCGCCCCTGCCCGATCACGTCTTGCGTTGTGTCTGATCAAGCCTGGTCGAAGCTGATTTGTGCAATCTGTGAATGCCCTGTGAGCAAGTTGAAATTCTGAATCTCTTGAGCTGGGGTGTCGAGGTGTCCGACGATGGGCTTTCGGCCTGCTGCAACCGTCGGCCGG
Organism: Streptomyces sp. NPDC047982; assembly: GCF_043204165.1. NCBI lineage: Bacteria > Bacillati > Actinomycetota > Actinomycetes > Kitasatosporales > Streptomycetaceae > Streptomyces > Streptomyces sp. NPDC047982. The sequence goes on from NZ_JBIDBS010000008.1 coordinate 68,429, forward strand.
TACGTGCACGTCTATGCGGTGACTTCCTGCACGACGGGGCGCATATTCGGGGCATTTGGGGAAGAGCGGGTACGTATGAGGGCATGTCGCACCGCGTCGAACGCGGTGTCGCGCGCGTACAACCCTGACGGGGGGAAACGTGTCCAACTGGCGTGGCAGAGGTTCTCGACATCACAGCGGTGGGCCCCCTGCGCGGAACTTCGGTGCGTCCGCTCAGGCGGCCCCGCGGGCCCGGCGGCATGCCGGTGATCGCGCCCATGCCCGCCGCACGCCCGCGTCCCACGAAACCGCTGCCATCGCAGCGCGAGGGCGCTGAGGAGGGCGTGGCGGCAGGAACCACCGTCGACCACCTCACCGAGACCTACCGCGCCCACTACCGTTCGCTGCTCGGCCTCGCGGCGCTGCTCCTCGACGACACCGCGTCCTGCGAGGACGTGGTGCAGGAGGCGTTCATCCGCGTGCACTCGGCGCGCAACCGCGTGCGGGACCCCGAGAAGACCCTGGCGTATCTGCGCCAGACCGTCGTCAACCTGTCGCGTTCCGCGCTGCGCCGTCGCATCCTCGGGCTGAAGCTTCTCTCCAAGCCCATGCCGGACATGGCGAGCGCGGAGGAGGGGGCGTACGACCAGTTGGAGCGGGACGCCCTGATCAAGGCGATGCGCGGGCTGCAGCGACGCCAGCGGGAGGTGCTGGTACTGCGCTACTTCGCTGACATGACGGAGGCTCAGGTGGCCGAGACGCTGGGGATATCCCTGGGGTCGGTCAAGGCCTACGGGTCGCGCGGGATCGCGGCGCTGCGCGTCGTGATGGAGGCACAGGGATGAGTCGGCGCGACGGCGCGAATGGCGATGGGTACGGCATTGGCGATGGTGACGGCTGTCAGGACGGCATCGGCGGTGGCGACATGAGCCGCAACGACGATGCCGACGACATGGGTCGCGACGGTGTCGATGGTGGCCGGCAGGGTGGACGCGAGGGCGGCCGAGAGAGCGGAAGCGGGCGGGAGCCCGGGACCGACCGGACTGGAAACGCAATGGTGAACGACGGGCGGGAAGGCGTCGCGGCCCCGGACGGGACACCGGACGCGGACCCCGGCATGGACGCGTGGGCGACGGCGCACGGCGACGCGACCCCCGAGGCGCGGTCGCACGAGGGTGTGATTCCCGAGGCGCGGGCGCACGAGGACGCGAGCCGCGAGGGCGCGGGTGGCGAAGCCGTGAGTCCGCAGAACGCGGGTCCCGAGGGCGCGGGTGCCGAGGGCGCGGGTGCCGAGGGCGCGGGTGCCGAGGGCGCGGGTGCCGAGGTACGGGCTCATGCACGGGCGGACATGAGCCCTGGCGCGGAGGTGGACTTCGGCCGGGGCGTGGGCGAGGCGGAATCGGGCCGAGGCATCGGTGCGGGCGGTGGCGACGGTACGCGGCCGGGTTCCGTGACGGTCGTGGGCTCGGGTTCGCGGCGCGGCGACGACGGCCCGGACGAGCCGGACTTCCTGGACGAGGTCGCGCTGCGCCGCATGTTGCACGGGGCGGTCCAGCACATCGAGCCCGGCGAAGGCGTCCTCGGCCATCTGCGCCGGGCGGTGCCCGCCCGCCGCGCAAGGCGGCGGCAGGCCGTCGTCGGAATGGCGGCGGCGGCACTGCTCATCGGCACCGCGATTCCCGCCTTCGTCCACGTCGCGAACTCCGACGGCTCGAACACGGCCGACCCCGCGATAGCCGGGCACGGTGAACAGGCGCAGGGCGGCAACGGTACGGAGAGCGGCTCGGGAGGCAGCGGGAAGGACCCCGGCGGTGGCACCGCCGGGCAGGACGACGGGGATCCGGACCGTCCTGCGAGCACGAGCAGCCCGTCCGGCAGTGGTGGCCACGGCACCGATGGACACCTGGCCGGGGGAGTCTCCGATCCGGCCGCCTCCTTGGCGTCCTCCCCGCCGGCCTGTGACGCGGGGCAACTCGGTATCGCCTTGGCCCAGACGGGTTTGGCGGGCGCCGACGGCACCGTGTACGGCACATTCCGGATCGCCAACGTCTCCGACACGGAGTGTTCGGTGAGCGGCAGCGGAAGCGTGGGCTTCCAGGCGCTGGGGGCGGCGGACCCGGCCAAGATCACGATCGTGCGGCACGCCGCGGGCGATGCGGCGGTCGGGCTGCCCGATCCCTCGCAGGAGCAGGATGTCGTGGCGCTCAAGCCGTCCATGGCGTACGAGGTCAGGTTCGCCTGGGTACCGAGGGACACCTGTCCGACGACCGGGAGCTCGCCGAGCCCGACACCGACGGAGGGCGCGGGTGCCACGGGCGGGACGGGCGGCGGCACCGTGGCCGGCGCCGGTCCGAGCACGGGTACGGGTTCCGGCGACGAGGCCGTGGCGACGGCCGCGCAGCTCGGCGGCGAGGACGGCGGGGTGCAGGACGGCAGCATCGCCGTGACGCACACGCCGGAGGCGGGAGCGCCGGTCGCGGAGACGAGGATCGCCAACGCCTGCGCGGGCACGATCTACCGGACCGGGGTGCTGCCCCCCACGACGTGACGGGTGGGCACGCGCCCGAGCGTCCGCGTGTCCCACGTCGCCTCCGCCTGCCCGCGCGCCCACACGTTCACCGGCGCGCATGATCCACGTGCGGCTACGCCCTCTGAAGCCCGGGTCCCAGGCCAGGTGCATGCGGACGGGCATGTACGGATGTGTACACGCGATGGGTGCGCGGCGACGTCGGGTACGCGCGTATGGGGCGCGCGGAGAGGTGCGCGGCGACGGGTAAGCGCGTTCGGGGGCACACGGACGGTTTCAGGCGCCGCTGGTCTTCGCGTCGGTCCCGGTCCCGGGTTGCACGTCCTTGTCGGCGGGGCCTGCGGCGCGTGCGCCCACCCCCACGCCTTCGCGCGCTCCCGTGTCCGCGTCGGCTCCCGTGTCCGCATCGGCCCCCGTGTCCGCATCGGCACCCGGATTCGCCTCGGCGTCCGCCTGCGTGGCCCTGGCCGTGTTCGCGGTCCCCTCCGCGTCCGCGTCCGCCTCGGCTTCCGCGTTCGCGACGAGCCCCAGCTCCAGATCGCGCGCCGCTTCGGCCTCGCGGCGGATCAGCCGGAACCACATGAAGAGCACGAACCCGGCGAAGACGAACCACTCACCGGTGTAGCCGAGGTTCTGGAACGCCTTCAGGTCCAGCCCGGTGCCCTGCGGCACGGTGGCCGGTACGGGCCGCAGCCCGCCGGTACCACCGGTGTCCTGGAGCGTCACCCACGCGTCGTAGACGTCGTACGGGACGAGGTTGACGAGAGACGCGGCGCCGATGATGCCGAGCTGGCCGTCCGGGAGTCCGCCCGTGGCATGGGCCCCTGCGGTGCCGGCGTTCTCCGACGCCTGGAGGTCGCCGGTTACCGTGACCGTGCCGGTCGGCGCGGCCGGAACGGCGGTGTCGCCGGGCTTGCCCGGCAACCAGCCGCGCACCACCGGCAGAGCCTTGCCGCTGTCCGTACGGAGCATGTTCAGGACGTAGAAGCCGTCCTTGCCGTCCAACTGCCGTTCCGGCACAAGGAACTGGTCGGCGTACCGGCCGGTGGCGGTGGCGGGACGGCCGGAGGTCTCCGTGTCGACGGGCAGCAGGTCGTCGATCGGCTTCGCGTCCCTGGTCCCCGGGGCGGGCTGCTTCTCGGCGGCGTTGTGCGTCTGCACACGGTCCTCGAAGCGGCCGAGCTGCCAGGTGCCCATGAAGACGCAGAAAGGGATGGCCAGCGCGACGAACAGGTTGATCCCCCACCATCGTGGGGTCAGCAGGAACCGGTACACCCCTCAAAGGTACGGTCCCCGCTCCGGCTTCCCGGCGCGGGGTACCGCCTATGGCCCACTCCGGCTCATGCTCCCGCCCGGCCTACGTCCTACGCCTGCACCCAGTGCCGCCGCACCTCACCTCGGCACACCTCACCACCTCGTCGTACGACCCGCGCTGCCCCCGTCCTCCGCCTCTGGCCGGCGCCGTTCCCGCATGGGCCCGCGCCGTATGTGGCCCGCGCCCGCGCCGTACGTGACCGGGCCCTCCAGCACCTCGCGCCGTACCATCCCGTCCCGGTCCGCTCCGGGCACGGCCCCGCGTACGTACTGTTCCTTCGCCGGCCCACGGTCTGGTGCAGGCCCCGCCGGACCGTGGGCCGGCTACATGTCCCGCATCCCGCGTTCCGAGTTCCGAGTTCCGCAATCCCGCGTTCCGCGTATGTGCGCCGTTCCCGCCGCCCGGCGTGGGCACTCGGCCTCCGCCTCTGCTTCCAGGGCGCCGTTCCTCCCTCAGATGCCGGGCACGAACGCGGAGGCGACGCCGGACGGGGGAGCGTCAGCAGGGGCAGGGGCAGGGGCAGGGGCAGGGGCAGGGGCAGGGGCAGGGGCAGGGGCATCCGTGGTCAGGTGGCGTCGGGCGAAGTCGAGCTCCAGGCGAACCTGCTTGATCCGCTCCTCCACGACGAGCGAACCGTGGCCCGCGTCGTACCGGTAGACCTCGTGCACGGCGTCACGCCCCTTCAGCCGGTCCACGTAGTTCTCGATCTGCCGGATCGGGCAGCGCGGGTCGTTGACACCCGCAGAGATGTAGACCGGCGCCCGGACGGAGTCGACGTACGTCAGCGGGGACGAGGCCGCGAAGCGTTCGGGAACCTCCTCCGGCGTGCCGCCCAGCAAGGTGCGGTCCAGCGCCTTCAGGTCCTCCATTTCGTCGTGGTAGGCCGTGACGTAGTCGGCGACCGGGACGGCCGCCAGGCCCACCGTCCAGGCGTCCGGCTGGGTGCCGAGCCCCAGCAGGGTCAGGTACCCACCCCAGGAGCCACCGGCCAGAACCAGCTTCGCCGGGTCGGCGAGCCCCGAAGCCACCGCCCACTCCCGCACCGCGGCGATGTCCTCCAGCTCGATCAGGCCGACCCGGTGCTTGAGCGCGTCAGTCCAGGCGCGGCCGTACCCGGTGGAACCCCGGTAGTTGACGCGGACGACCGCGTAGCCGTGGTCCACCCACGCGGCGGGGCCGGACGCGAAGGCGTCGCTGTCGTGCCAGGTGGGCCCTCCGTGGATCTCGAACACCGTGGGGAACGGCCCTTCGGCCGGTGCGGCGGGCCGCTGCACGAGCGCGTGGACCCGGCCCCCGGGCCCGTCCACCCACACGTCCTCCACCGGCACGGACGCCGGGGCCTTGGGGCCGGGCGGATCGAGCACCACCGCCCCCGAGGTCGACCGGATGACGGGCGGCTGCGCGGCCGACGACCACAGATACTCCACGGTGCCGTCCGGCCGGGCCGTGGCACCCGAGACCGAGCCCGCGGGGGTCTCCACCCGGACAGGAGGCTCGCCCGCCCCCGGTTCGTACCGCCACAGGTCGCTGCGGGCCTCGAACCCGTGCACGACCAGGAGCGCGGAGGCGTCCGGATACCACTCGGCGCTCACATCGCCCGGCAGATCGATCGCGAGGTCCGTCTCCGTGCCCGTCACCGGATCCCAGATCATCGGCTCCCAGCGCCCGCGGCGCTGATGCCCGACCAACAGCCTGTTGTCACCGGCGACGGGGGCGAAGCCGAGCACGGACAGCCCCAGCTCCTTCGTGCCGCCCTCCGTGTCGTCCAGCTCCGCGACCGTGGACCCGTCCAGCCGTACCACGCGCAGCGCGGAGTGCATCGCGTCGCCGTGCTCGGTGTGCTCCAGAGCGATCAGCGTCCCGTCATGGCTGAGATCACCGACGCCCGCCGACTCGCGATGGCGGTAGATCTCGACCGGAGCGGCCCCGGGGCGCACGACATGGATCGTCGTGCCGTCCTCGTCGGTCGAGCGGCCGATCGCCGCCGTGCCGTCCCGCCCGATCGCGAGCCCCGCCGGGTACGAGGGGCCGAGACCGGGCGCCGCCGGCTCGTCCACGGGCTCCTCGCCGTCGACGCGGTGGAACGGCTGACGCATCCACACCCCGAACTCGTCCCCGTCGGTGTCGCTGAACCACCAGACCGACTCGCCGTCCGGCGTCAGCACGCCTTCCGTCGTCCCGTTCGGCCGGTCGGTGACCTGGCGCTGCTCACCGGTGGTGCGGTCCCACGCGTACAGCTCGTACGTCCCCGTCGCGTTGGAGACGAACAGCGCGCGGTCCGGCGCGTCCTCCGCCCAGTCGGGCAACGACACCCTGGGCGCACGAAAGCGCTGCTCCCACACCGGCACGGACGCACCCGCCGCCTCCTTGTTCCCGTCGTCGACCGCACCCGCTCCGGCCCCGTCGCCGACCGTCTCCTCCCCGGCCCCGTCGCCGACCGTCTCCTCCCCGGCCCCGTCGCCGACCGCGGTCCCGGCCCCGTCGGCGGCTGCGGTCCCGGCCCCGTCGGCGGCTGCGGTCCCGGCCCCGTCGGCGACTGCGTTCTCGGACCCTGCTACGGGAGCCTCGGACTCCGTCACGGGCGCCCCGGCCCTCGCTGCGGGAGCCTCGGTCGCGGATGCACGCCCCGGCCCGGCCGGGGGTGTCGGCCCGTGCTCGGCCGCGGACGCCTGTCCGGACTCGGTCGTGGGCGCGGAGGCGGCCGCCCGCGCAGTGGAGGACGTCGAGCCAGTGATCTCAGTCATGGTCCCCATTCTGCGCCGGAACGCCGACAATTCGTTCGCCTCGTCCTCAGCCTGTGGATAACCTCCCCGGCATGTATGCAGAGACCCCCGCCGACTGGCGTCAGGCCAACCGCGCGCGCTGGGACGAACGGGTCCCCATCCACGCCGTGAGCGACTTCTACGAACTCGACTCCTTCCGCGCGGGCAAGGACGCCCTGCGTGACTTCGAGCGCGCGGAGGTCGGTGACGTCACGGGCAAGTCACTGCTTCATCTGCAGTGCCATATCGGAGTGGACACCCTTTCCTGGGCCCGGCACGGCGCGGCGCGCGTCGTCGGTCTGGACTTCTCGGAGCCGGCCGTCGAGACGGCGCGCCGCCTGGCCCGCGAGGTCGGAATCACCGAGGAACAGGCGGCGTTCGTCACCGCCGACGTCCACGACGCCGCCCAGGCCGTCCCGGACTCGTCGTACGACATCGTCTACACCGGCACCGGCGCACTGAACTGGCTGCCGGACACCAGGCGTTGGGCCGAGGTCGCCGCGTCGCTCGTCGCGCCCGGCGGCTTCCTCTACCTCGCGGAATTCCACCCGCTCACGGACTGCCTCGACGACGCGACCGGCAGGGAGATCGTCCACGACTACTTCTGCCGCGACGCATGGGTGGACGAAACACCGGGCACGTACGCGGACTTCGACGCGCCGACCGTTCACAACCGCAGCGTCGAATGGCAGCACCCGATCGGTGATGTGGTGTCGGCACTGGCCGCGACGGGTCTGCGGATCGAGTTCCTGCACGAGCACGACCACTCGCTCTTCGCCCGGTTCGCGGCGCTGGAGCGGCAGGACGACGGCTTCTATCGTTTCCCCGCCGACCGTCCGCGAATTCCGTTGATGTACTCGATCAAGGCGTCGCGCCCGGCCGATTCCTGACGAGATCGTCCCCGTCGGCTCCCTTCCGCTCCCTTCCGCTCCTTTCCGTTCCCGTCTGCTCCCCGTCGGCCCCCTCTGCTCCTTCCCCTCCTTGCGCTCCCGCCGGCTCCCCTTTTGCTCCTTGCGCTCCCGCCGGCTCCCCTTGTGCTCCTTGCCCTTCCCGCCTGCTCGCCGCCGGTCTTCCGGTCCCGGCGGGGCCGTTGAGCACACGGGCCCGCTCGGCGTGACAGTCATGCCGCCGTCCGCACCCGTACGAGGCTCAGGTCGCAACGCACGGCGGGCCGGCCGGAGGCTCATGCTTCCGGCCGGCCCGCCCGCAGCACTCAAGCGCATGTGGTCGCTGTGCGCGATTTCTTCGCCCTGCGTTCGCCCTTGGCCTTTCGGCCTTCGGCTTTTCGGCGTTCGGCTTTTCGGCGTTCGGCCGCGTACTACGCCGCCGAACGGAAAGCCGGAAGGTAGCCGCTCGACTGACCGGCCGCCTTGGGGTGGTACGAGTTGTAGACCGGAACCGACACACTGTGGAGCCATGCGTCGCCGGAGCACAGCTCGTGCCCGGTGAACTCGTCCACCACGCTGGAGTACGTGAACCCGGCGTTGGCCGCCTGCTTGGCTATGACCCCGTTCAGGATGTCGGACGCGTCGTTGATGGCCGCTCGCTTCTTCTCGGAGAGCCCGGCGACGCAGCTGCCGCTCAGCTTGTAGAAGCGCGGGTAACCCAGCACCACGACATGGGCCTGAGGCGCACGGGACGTGATGGAGCCGTAGAGCGAACTCAGACGTGAGGGCAGGGAGTTCTGCACCTGGGACACGGCTGCGCTCACACTGCTCAGGCAGGTGGCCTCGCTGGACAGCACGCAGTCCTGCATGACATTGGCGAAGCCCACGTCGTTGCCGCCCGCAGTGACGCTGACCAGGCCGGTGGACGAGTTGAGCGCGCCCAGTTGGGTGCTCGCCACGGAGCTCGTCGTGGCGCCCGAACAGGCGACGAAAGCAAATGAGGAGGGCGAGTTGGCGGCGGCCCAGAGATAGGGATAGGACTTGGTGCTGCGACGGCAGTCGCCGCTGTCGGAAAGATAGCTTCCCGCGCCGACGCCGGAGGAGTACGAGTCGCCGAGAGCGACGTAGCCACCGGCGGCAGCGGAGTTCGCCGAGGCAGGCTGGGCGACGCCCAGAGCGGCAGCGGCGGCAAGGACCAAAGTGGAAGCGGACGCCCAGAGTCTCCGTACTGACATGGCTGTCAGCCCTCCGAAGTGTGGGGATGGGTGGGGGGTGATGGAGCGCCATGTTTCTAACAGCTCTGGGTATTGGCCGGTAATAGCTGGGCAAGAACTGGTCTGATATGCCCGAATGATCGTTCGGGCGTGCGAGCTCCGCGCGTAGATAAACCTCTGACCGCACGTGAGGAAGGTGTTTTTCGGCTCACTTGCCGATGCCGCCGAACCATCCGCCGCGCCACCGTGAAGGGCGCACGGGCGCCGGGGAACGGGCGCCAGGATTGGGTGCCGAGATCGGGCGCCAGCGTGGGGCAGGGCCCGAGCGGCAGAAGCCGAGCGGCAGGGCCCGAGCCCGAACGGTGAGAGACGCGAACGGTGGGAGACGCGGGCGGTGGGAGACCTGGGCGGTGGGGCCAGGCCGGGAGAGGGTGGTGAGTGCGATGCCGGTGACCGGGCGCCTCTGACGTCGTTCGGTCACCGACGGCGACGGCCGGCGATCAGGGCGCGCGTGAGCAAGGGGAGCGTCCGGGAGGTCCACGATCCGTCCCGGCGGACAGTCCGCCCGCGACGCCCGGTTGCCGGGCGCGAAGAAACCGCCCTCCGCGGTGGCGCCCCTGCGCGGGGCGCCACCATGGAGGGCGGTGGGTCTGGATCTACGGGTTCAGTCGTCGCGGCCTGCGGGGATCAGTTGTGGCCGAACCTCCGCTGCTTCCGGTGGGAGACTTGCTCCGAGATCGAACGCACCGTGTCCCCGGTGGGCGTCGGCTGCGTCTTCTCCTTCGTCTCCGGAGTCGCACTGCGTTCGTGGCCACCGGAACGGGCGCCGCGGTTCTGCCGACTCTGCTTCTTGCCCACGATCGTGCCTCCTGTAACGGATCTCGGACGATGGGCCACTCCCAGATTCGCATATGTGTACGAAACGTGCATGCCGGGCGTGAGCTGCGGGGGTGTACTTCCGGGCGGACGCGAGCATGCCCCGGGCGATGTCCCGGGCACAGGCTCCGACGAGTCCGCGACAGGTGGTGCGACAGGTGGTGGGGCGCCCCGCCGCCGTCCGCGATCCCGCCCGGCTGCTCCCGCCGATATTCGAATGCAGGTCGTTCCCGTCGGGCATATGGTCGGCGGTTGTGGAACCGCTCACTGAGAGACAGATTCGCTCATCCTTCGTGAACTGCACCAAGGGGGACGCGGTACGCCTCCGGCTGCCGCTCGATTTCGCCGAACTCCCCTGGGAAGAGCTGGACTTCCTGGGATGGGTGGATCCCGGAGCGCCGCTGAAGGCCCACCTGGTGCTGCCCCGGATGGAGGGCCCGCTGGGGATCTCGCTGAGGGTGCCCGCCATGAGGCGCACCAGCGTCGTGAAGTCGAGCCTCTGCCAGATCTGCCTGACCGGCCACGCCTCCTCCGGCGTCGCCCTGCTCGCCGCTCCACTGGCGGGCAGCCGCGGCCGTGAGGGCAACACGGTCGGTGTCTACATCTGCGCGGACCTTGCCTGCCCCCTGTACGTGCGCGGAAAGCGGCAACCGAAACTGCGCGCCGGACGGTATGAGGAGAGCCTCGGCCTGGACGAGCGCCTGGCCCGCATGTCGGACAATCTGGACGCCTTCGTGGTCAAGGTCACCGCGGGGTGAAGTGGGGCGGGCTCGGCGGTCGCCCGCGATGCCCCTGAGGAGGCGCGATCGGAGATCTCCCGCCGTCCGCGATTTCCCGAGCATCCCGGCCAGAGCCATGCCTTGCATGCCTCGCGGAACGCGGCAGCGCGGCTGCGGAACGTGGCCAGGGTGACTGTGGGACGTGGGAGCGCGACTGTGGGACGCGGGAGGGCGGTAGAGGGCCTCGGTGCGGATGCGCGGCTTGGCGGGGGCGGTGCGGAGTATCGCCACGTCGGTGTCCCCGGTGGCGAGGCCGGCAAGCCTGTTGTCCTGCCGGACCACGTCGAGGGGGCGGGTGCGTTCGGCGCCAGGAGAGCACGGGGGTTTCGGGCGATGTGCGATGACTTGGTGCCGAGACCGGAGCCCGCTCGTTCCACGTTCGATGCCCGGGCGCAGCCTTTCGTCCTCCCTGACGGGTCCGGCCGAGTCCTGGAGGCTCAAGTGCCGTCGGCTGCGCTGGCTTTGCAGCCGTCCGTCATCACCGCCGTACGGTAGCTGCCGCTACTCGCTCGCAGCCTGCCAGACACCAGCTGACCAGTAACTTCAGTACATGCGAGAGCACTGTTCGGCCGGAGTCGTGGACCTCGGCGCAGCGGCCGGACTTTCACGCTCCCCGTGGACCAATTCTTCTTGTAAAGAACGCGTGTTCGGTCAGTTTTGGCTGCGCAGCGATAAAACTGGCCACGTATCGCCCATTCGATTCTCCGGAACGCGGCTCGACGGCAGCATGGTCAGGCACTTGGACGGTGCGCTGCGCCGCACGGTGAGATTGTCGGGGGTGTTGGTGAACCACAGGTGGCCGCCGTCCACCTTTCTCGGCCGGTTGCGGAGTACGACACGCGAAGAATTGCTCGGGCAGGGCACCCTGATCGCCTATCCGCCCCATCGCGCGCTGCTGCAGCAGGGCGACGACAGCCAGCACGTCTTGTTGATCACGAGCGGTGTCGTGAAGGTCGTCGCCAGCGCGGAGAGCGGCTACGACATGCTGCTGGCCGTCCGCATAGCGGGTGAACTGGTCGGCGAGATGGCGGTCTTCGAGGAGCGCCCCAGGTCCGGCATGGTGGTCGCGTGCAGTGATGTGACCGCCCGGATCATCCAGGCGCGGGCGCTGGAGACCTTTCTCACCCGTCACCCGGACGCCATGCGGGCCATCCTTCACATGCTGTGCGCCCGGTTGCGCTGGGCCAACCGGCGCCGGATCGATTTTCAGGCGTACGACTCGCTGACCCGGCTGGCCCGGGTCCTGGCCGAGTTGACTCAGGCATACGCCCAGCCCGTGCCGGACGGCGGCGGGAAGCGGTGCGATCTCGGAGTGACGCTCACTCAGAGGGAACTCGCGTCGCTGGCCGGGCTCGCTCTCAACACGGCCGAAAAGAGTCTGGCCGCGCTGACAGCCATGGGACTGGTGGAGCGCAGTTATCGAAGCATAACCATCTGCGACGTCCCGAAACTGCTCGAATTCGCCAAAGTCGTTGCTGACAACCCGTAGTGATACGGGATCACCTGACGCAAGCTCTCCTAGCCTCTCGGGCAGCACTTCGTGGGCTGTGTGCCCACGCCCTGCTCAGAGAGGAATAATCGGGTGGTTGAGTGGCCCGGGTTCTATCCGTGCACCTGCATAGCTGTGGACGCACAGGGATACGGCAGCAAGAACGACCGAAGGCAGTCCGAAGTCCAGCATGACCTGCCGCGGCTCCTTGATCGCGCCGCCAGGGGCGCCGGCCTCGACCGGGCGCAGTGGCAGATCCAACGCAAGGGCGACGAGCAGCTCGCGGTCCGTCCACTGGACGGCACTGAGGCACGTCTGGTCGACGACTACATCCGCCACCTCGTCGCCGAACTGCGCGAGTACAACGCCCAGAGGGTGCCCGGGGCCCGGATGCGGTTGCGGGCCGTTGTCCACCAGGGACTGGTGGAGCTGGCCGAGAATGGCTTCGCCGGTTCGGCCGTGGTGGCAACGGCGCGACTGCTGGGTGCGCGTCAGCTCTACGACGCCCTCGCGGCCCACCCCCACGCCGACCTGGCGCTGTTGCTGTCCGACGACGTCTTCCGGTCCACGGTGGCGGGCGGCCACACAACCCTGCGCGTCGAGGACTTCACCCACGTCACCGTCCAGGTGAAGGAGTACGAGGCAACGGCGTGGCTGCGCGTACCCGGGCTCGGCGCACCGGTCGCCGTTTCACGCGAGCCCGGAACCACGGAGACAGGTAAGCCCGCGGCGCCCGTGCCGGGGGAGCCCGCATCGGGCCCGCCCGCACCGGCCGCCGCGGGCGGGGTCGGCGGCGGAGGGATCAGTAACGAGTACCGGTCCGACAAGATCAATGTCACCAACGTGATCGGCTCCGTGGACGCCCGGGGCGCTGTCTTCGGCTTCGGGAGCGCCGATGGCTGACGCATCGGACCTGGACGACGGGCCGGCCGTACCGCCCGGCCCCGCCTTCGAGGAGGATCTCGCACCGCCCACGCCGGCCGGCGCCGACGGTGCGCCGGAGGTCGGGGAGGACGTCCCCGGCCCGGACTCCCGCCCGGGTTCCGGGCCGGACGCGGTCCCTGGTCGGTGCAAGGAGTCGGACGAACGGGAGGAGGACGACCGGGGATATGACGACCTGCGCCGCGTCCATCAGTTCGTCAACAACAACTTTTACGGTGTCGTCGATGCCTCCGGAGCGGCGTTCGGCTTCGGCACCGTCTCGTCCCCGGGGCTCACCCCCGGCACCGTAGCGCCTGAGGAGACGGACCGGGCGCTGCGGTTCTACGTCGCGCCGCAGCTCTGCTTCGACGAGGCGCTCGGCAAGCTGCGCGAGAACGCTCTCGTGGTGCTGACCGGCACGGACGGCTGCGGCCGGGGCGCAGGTTCCCTTGCCCTGCTCAGGGAGATCCTGGGCAAGGAGGCCAAGTTGCGCAGCCTGTCGCCGGCCAACGCCCTCGCCGAGCTGGCCGCCTCGCGGGACCTCAAGCCGGGGCAGGGGTACGTCATCCTCGACTACGTCGGTGAGCTGCATGTGGAGGCCGTGCAGGCGTACGAGATCGGACGGCTGAGCGAGGAACTTCGCCGCACGGGGTCGTACCTGGTGATCACGGCCGGCGACACGATCCGCCGACGGCTGGCGCTGCGGGACCACTGTGTGCCGTGGCAGGCCCCGGACCCCGTGGAGTTGTTCGAACACTGCAGGGGGAAGCTGCCGCACGGCGGCCTGGAACCGGACACCGAGAAGGAGCTGCTGGAGCGGGTCGGGGAACAGCGGCGGCCGGCGGACATCTGTGCCGCGGCAGTGGCCCTGTCCCGGGAGGGCCTGGAAGCAGCGCTGGACACCCTGCGGGACCGGTATCGGGAGCGGGTCCAGGAGTGGTTCCGTACGCCACCCTCCGCGGACGACCTGCTCCCGCTCGCGGCCCTGGCCTTCCTGGAAGGCATCCCCGAGCGGACGTTCGAGAAGGAGTGCGCCGCACTCGCCGCTCATGTACGCAACTGGGAGCAGAGCGGCGAGACACCGGTCGCGGAACCGGACGGCTCGACCGGGACGCCGTTGGTCGGTGCGGTGGCCGACCAGTCCCGGGCACGGTGGAGGGACCGGGCGGTGGGGCTCGTGACGGCCGAGCACAGGCCCGGCCCGGGCCGGGACGCCGGCCGCAGTGAGCGGCGCCTGGTCTTCGCCTCGCCGCGCATTCGTGAGCTCGTCATCGCAGAGCTGCACGACCTGTACGGCTACGGGCTCTGGTACCCGCTGCGCCAGTGGCTGAACGAGCTGGCGCTGCACGGCGACCTGGACACCCGTACGGAGGTGGCCCGGGGTGTCGCGCTCCTGGCACGGTACGCGCTGGTCGAGGTCGACGAGAACCTGCTGAAGGTGTGGTCGCAGGGCGTCACCAGCCAGCGGGTGACCGCTGCGCTGACGCTCCAGTTCATGTGCGACGTCGAACATCTCGCCCCGCAGGCCCTGAACATCGTCCTGGGCTGGGTGGACAGAAGCGGTGCCGGGCGTGCCGTCACGGCGGCCATGGCGCTGACCGGTCGCCTGGGCTCGTTCTACCGCCTGGAGGCGCTCAACTGGCTCTGGTTCCTGACGCACCGGGGCGAGCGGATCGCTTTTTCCGCCCGCCGCTCCCTCGTCCTGCTGCTGCAGACCGCCGAGCAGGACCCCGAACGCGTCCTGTTCATCCTCCGGTACGTACGGACCGTGATCGCGAAGGCGGCGCCGGGGTCCCGGGAACGGTCGACAGCGCTGAGAACCGCTGTCCAGCTCCTCGAAGCCGCCCGGCTGGATGCCTCCGAGCCCGTCGCTGCGGCACTGCTGCGTACTGTCCCGGACAGCGTGCGCCACCTCGGGTCGCTGTGGGCGGATGTCCTGCACAGCACCAACCGGAGCCGGGCGGTCAGCGCGCTGTGCCGGACGTTGGTGCAGCTACGGGACGACCCGTCCGTCACCGACGCCGTACGCGAACTCGGCGAGGCCATGCGGCACGCCATGAGCCAGCGGCAGTGGGCAGCGCTGCGCCACCACGTGTCCATCGCACTGAAGCACCCCGACTACGCGGCTCCTGGTGCCCGCGAGCTGGCGCAGGTGCTCCTCGGAACTCTGCGCGGCCGGGCGCCGGCGGACTCCCGGCGCTCCACCGCTTCCGCCATATCCACCCTTCCCTTCCCTTCTGATCAAGGAGGCCGAAGCAAGTGAACTACCCGGTCATTGCCGAGCACATCCTGGCCACGGTCCAGGGCACCTGGTGGTCTCGCCGCCGGCGCCGCGATGACGTGCCGCCTCTGCCGCCCGGCGCGGTCCACGTCTTCAGGGTCGGCGGGAACTACCGTACGTTCCCCGAGGGAATGGTGTTCGACCCGTCCCATCCCGACGTGCTCGACGCCTCCTCGGTCAGCCTGGTCGACACCAGGGCCCGCCTGGTCGATGTCGAGCGCCCGCTGCCGTCGGTGAGCGAGGCGGACAACTTCACGATGCGGGCCTCCTTCACTTGCCAGGTGACCGACCCGACCGTCATCGCCCGGCAGGGGATCGTCGATGTCGCCGTTCCCCTGCGGGCCTACCTGATGGGCGACAGCGACCTGTCGAGGGTGAGCGCCGGGCACCGCGTGGAGGAGATCAACGCGGTGCGCACCGAGGTCAGCCACCGTATGACCGCCTACAGTGCGATCGTGCCACCGCGTGTCACCGGCATGAGCGTCGAGTTCGTCAGTGCCGAGGTGTACGCGTCGGACGACCTGCGGGACTGGGAACAGAAGCTCCGTGACGAGCGGCGTTCCCGGGAGCTCCAGCGGGGACAGCGCGACTTCGAGACCCAGGACGCGCTCCGGATCGCGGAACTCCTCTCCCAGGGATCCGACCACGTGGACGCCTTCGGCATCGCCCGGAAGGAGATCGACGTCACCGAGGCGGCGGCCCGCATCCACCGGATCGCCGAGGAGAAGTCGGCCCGCCGCCACAACGCCGAGACGGCGGAACGGGCCCATGCGCAGACGTTGGAGACAGCGGACGCGCAAATGCGTCGGGACATGCTGCTGACGCTGCTGCGGCAGATGGGCGGCAGCGAGTACGTCGACCTCCCGCAGGTCCTGGAACAGGTCCTGCGGGAGTGGCGCGGCCAGGGCGCTCCCGGTATCGCAGCTGCTGCGGATACCGCCCACATGGTCGAGTCGGGACAGGCACGTTCCGGCCGCGCGGCAGCCGGCCGGGACGGCTCGTGCGACCCGCAGGGTGGTTTCGTCAAGGACGAGGACGATCTCGTTGGCTGACTTCCTGACGAACCATGGGACGGCTTCCGGTTCAGTGGATGCCCAGGACGCCGGCGACGGGGCTGTTCCCCGTACCGCGAACGGCCGGACCACTGCCCGTACCACCGGTCACGGGTCCCCGGCCGGCACCACCCGGCGCCGTTTCGACTGCGACGCCGCACGGCGTCTGCGTGCGCTGACCGGCGTCGACGAGGAGCTGCTGGCCAGAGTCAGGTACGAGCGGAGCAAGTACACCGCCCTCGGCGGCGTGGTGCTCGGCACCTCCGTCATCGCGGCGTTCTCCATGTGGAACTTCGCGACCGAGGCGCTCGGCAGGGTTTCCTTCGTGGCCCTGGTTCCGACGGTCATCTGGATGCTGTTCGTGCTCAACCTCGACCGCTGGTTGGTCACACCGCAGCCGAACATGCGGCGCAGGGTCGGGCCCCTCCTGACACGCCTGCTGATCGCCCTGATGCTCGGCACGGTGATCGCCGAGCCACTGGTGCTGCGCATCTTCCAGACAGCCATCGAGGAGCGTGTTGCAGATGAACGCACGGACGTCCTCGACCAGTTGCGCACGAATCTGGTCCGCTGCAACCCGGTGCCGTCCGCGGCACAGGCTGTTGCTCCCAAGGGCTGCGACAGGGCGTACGTCCTCTCCTTCCGTGCGACCCCGGGCGAACGAGTCGAAGAACTGACAGCCTTGCGTATCGACGCCGCCGCTCTGCAGAAGCGGGTGGACCGGGACACCACCAGGCTGGAGGCCATCGACTCCGAGGTACGGGACGAATGCCGTCGGCTGATCCGCACGGCCGCCACCGGCCTGTATCAGCGGACGTCCGAGTGCCTGCGCCTGCGTGACAAGGCACAGGACTACCGGACCACCCACCGCACCAGTGAGAACGAGAAGCGACTCGTCGGCATGAACACCCGCATCTCGAAGATCGAGGCCCAGCTGACCTCGTCACGCGGTGCGTTCCTCAAGACCCGGGCCGACGGGATCGAGCGGCGGCTGGACCAGGAACGGGCCAAGCAGAAGGAAGTCGGTGTCCTGGAACGGATCCGTGCCCTCGATGTACTCGCGAGCGGGAACCCCGTGCTGTTCGTGGGCATCTGGCTGGTTCGCCTGCTGTTCGTGTTCCTGGACGTGCTCCCCGTGCTGGTGAAGTACCTGACCGGCGAGACCGCGTACGACCGGATGCTCACCAGCGAGAGCAACAGCGCGGTCAAGATTCACGGCGAGGAGGTCCGGCTCGCCGAGCGCCGGGCCATGGCAGACCTTGAGATCGCCCAGGACGCCATCGAGCAGAAGGTCCGGCGCCACCGCGCCGAGTCTGAGGCCGCGTCCCGGGAACACTCGGCGGCAATGAACATCCGGGTCCGGCAGGCGGTGAATGCGTTGGAGGACGAGATCCGCCGTCCGTCGACGGTCTGAGAGGCCGGTCTTCCACCAGGAAACAGCACCACGGCCGCCCCGCGTGGCGGGGCGGCCGCCAGACACTGACGGAAAGGAGTGCGAGCCATGACCACACCCGGAGGCGACGCCGACACGGACCCGGGCACCGGCACGGCAACCGGCCACAGCGCGCAACTCGCCAGGGTTCTGCTGTCCGAGGCCCGTGAGGAACTCGCACGGGCCGACAACAAGGCCGGTCTCATGCTGGCGTCCCTGGGTGCGGCTCTGACCGCCCTGCTCGGCGCGATCGGCAGCGGCATCATCGCCCTGCGCCACTACTCGGTCGTGCCGCAGCTCCTCCTCTGGGTGGGATGCGCCGCCTGCATACCAGCGCTCGCCCTGCTGGGCCTGGCCGTGGCCCCGCGGCTTGGGGATCCCCACCGCTCGCGTACTCACTACTTCGGCGACGTGAGGTTAGCGATGTCGGTCGCGCACATGGAGCGGGTGGTCCGCCGCACCGACCCCGTGTACCGGGACCTGAGCCAACTGGCGACCCTGTCCCACATCGCCTGGATCAAATTCCGGTGCATCCGTCACGCACTGGCCTGGGCCGCGGTCTTCTTCGCGTTCACGCTGCTGGGCATAGTGACGGGAGTGTCGACTTAGCGGCACCCCGGCAGGAGGAAGGACAGGCTGTCCGGTCGCAAAGCGATCAGCGGTAACCGCATGCGACCGATGCCTGCCCCGGGAATGACGAACACGTCGAAGGATCCGTCGCTGTGATCGTGTCCCGCTGTTACAGCTCCGCGTCGATGCGAAGGCAGCCGATGGACACTTCGCATCCACAGACGGCGGGCCTCGACTTGGAAAACCACTCAGGGGCCTGATCCACTGAGTGAATCAGGCCCCTGACCTGGTATTTCTCTGTCGGGGTGGCGGGATTTGAACCCACGACCTCTTCGTCCCGAACGAAGCGCGCTGCCAAGCTGCGCTACACCCCGATCGTCGCCGGTCTCCCGGCGACATCGATTACTTTAGCCCACCCGGGCCCGCAGACGAAATCCGGTTTATGTGCTGCTCACGGGGCCGGACCCGACGGCGGCCGTCGGCCCCGGAGCGCGGGGCGTGGGTTCAGTCGCGGGGCGTGAGGGTCAGGAGGGTCGCCTCCGGGGGGCAGGCGAAGCGGACCGGGGTGTAGCGGTTGGTGCCGCAGCCCGCGGAGACGTGGAGGTAGGCGCGGTGGCCCCCGGCGGAGTGGGAGGAGAGGCCCTTGACCCGGTCCGTGTCGAGGTCGCAGTTGGTGACCAGGGCCCCGTAGAAGGGGACGCAGAGCTGACCGCCGTGGGTGTGGCCGGCCAGGACCAGGGGGTAACCGTCCCGGGTGAAGGCGTCCAGGGAGCGCAGGTAGGGGGCGTGGACGACGCCGATGGAGAGGTCGGCGCCCGTTTCGGGGCCGCCCGACACCTCGGCGTAGCGGTCGCGCTTGATGTGCGGGTCGTCGAGGCCGGTGAAGGCGATGTCCAGGCCGTCGATCTTGAGGTGGCCGCGGGTGTTGGACAGGCCGAGCCAGCCGGCCTCGTCGAAGGCGTCACGCATGGGCTCCCACGGGTTGTGGACCGCGCCGACCACGGGGGCGTTCCCGTTGAGGCCGTGCCTGCCCTGGATCTTCTCGACGAGGTAGCGGGCGGGATTGCGGAGCTTCGGGCCGTAGTAGTCGTTGGAGCCGAAGACGTACACGCCCGGGAACCCCATCAGCGGGCCGAGGGCGTCGAGCAGCTCGGGCACGGCCTCGGGATCGGAGAGGTTGTCGCCGGTGTTCACGACGAAGTCGGGGCGCAGGCCGGCCAGTGACTGCAGCCAGGCGCGCTTCTTGCGCTGGCCGCTCACCATGTGGATGTCGGAGACCTGCAGTACGCGCAAGGGACGTGCCCCGTGCGGGAGGACGGGGACGGCGACCCGTCGCAGGCGGAACGAGCGGGCCTCGAATCCGGCGGCGTAGGCGAGGCCGGCCGCCCCGATCGCCGCGCCGACTGCCGTGATTTTCAGGGGGATTCCGTAACGTGCGCGCATGCGCCCATCGTCTCAGACGCGGCGCCGCGACCGGAAAGGCGCAGGGAGCGCGACGGGCGCGCGGCACGAGGTCGAGGCGAAGCCGAGGTGAGGGTGAGGCGCGGGCGACGCATGTGCCGAGGAAGCCGCAGGAGGCGCATGGGGAGCCCGGCGCGCGAGCTCCCGGGAGTAAAACCGGCGGGCGGCGGAGGCCGCGTACCTGCCACAATCAGCACATGACCACGCTCAAGTCCAAGCTCAAGGAAGACCTCACCGCAGCCATCAAGGCGCGTGACGAGCTGACCTCGTCCACGCTCCGGCTGACCCTCACCGCCATCGCGAAGGCGGAGGTCAGCGGTGCGTCGGCGCGCGAGCTCTCCGACGACGAGGTGCAGAAGGTGATCGCCAAGGAGGCGAAGAAGCGCCGTGAGGCGGCCGAGGCGTTCGCCCAGGGCGGCCGGTCCGAGCAGGCCGAACGCGAGAAGGCGGAGGGCGAGATCCTCGACGCCTACCTGCCGAAGCAGCTGAGCGACGACGAGCTGGCCGCGATCGTGGCGTCCGGCGTCGAGGAGGCGAAGGCCGCCGGGGCCGAGGGGCCGCGGGCCATGGGCGCCGTCATGAAGATCGTGACCCCCAAGGTCGCGGGTCGGGCGGACGGCGGCCGTGTGGCGGCCGCGGTGAAAAAGCTCCTGGCAGGCTGAGCCCGCCGCCGCGCGGAGCCCATGCGGAGGCGTAGGACGTCCGTAGGGACGTGGGTGCGCTCGGCACGCGCGACATGGACGACGCGGCGCACGCGCCGTACGTGCGACAGACACGCGGTACGAACGACGAAGGTGGGGCCCGGACCGGTCGCGGTCGGGGGCCCCACCTTCGTCGTGTCCGCCGTTACGGGTCAGGGCCCGTGCGTTCCGCCGTTGTCCCGGCCGCGGTGGGCGCCGTTGTTCCCGCCCAACAGGTCCGGTGAGACGCTGAAGCCGGGAACCGGGTTCCCACCGCCGGGCTGCCCGCCCGTCTGCTGACCGGGCTGGCCGTGCTGGCCGGGCCGGTCGTTTCCGGCGCCGGGCCCGTTCGTGCCGGGGGCCGTACCGTTGTTCTTCGCCGGGTCCGGGATGTCGACGCTGTTGAAGGAGGGGGCGGGCACTCCGCTGAGGGCGCCCGTCATCGCGTCACGCCAGATCGGTCCGGGCACCTGTCCGCCGTACACCTTGGCCTGGTACACGCCACCGATGTTGATGTTCACCATCTCGACGTCCTGGGACGGGCTTCCGACCCAGACCGCGCCGGACAGGTTCGGCGTGTAGCCGACGAACCAGGCGTTCTTGCGGGCGTCGGTCGTACCGGTCTTGCCCGCGTTGTCGCGGCTCCCGAGGCCCGCTTGCTGACCGGTACCGGAGTCGACCACACCGCGCAGCAGGGAGTTGACGGTGTCGGCCGTCGTCTGGGACATCGCTGTCGAGCACTTGCTCTTCGGCACGGGCAGCGAACTGCCGTCCGCCGTCTTGACCGACTCGATGGCGATCGGCGTGCAGTACGTGCCGCGGTTGGCGAAGGCGGCGTACGCGCCGGCCATCGTCAGCGGCGACAGGCCGTCGGAGCCGAGGGTCAGCGTGGACGGGTTCTGCGGCAGCTTGCTGCCGTCGCCCTGTACCACGCCCAGCTTGTCGGTCATCTCGGAGACCGGGCACATGCCGATGTCCTCGAGCATCTGCACGAAGTAGGTGTTGACGGACTTCTCCATCGCCTCCTTCAGCGCGTAGGGGCCCCGCTCGGACTCGTTCTCGTTCTCCAGGTGATACTTCGGCACGCGGTCGTTGACCCACGGCTTCCCGCAGGTCCGTACCGTGTCCGGGTAGTCCATCTCGTACGGGGACGAGTAGACCTGGCCGGCCGGCTTGCCACCCTCCAGGGCCGCCGCGGCGAGGAACGGCTTGAACGTCGAACCGGTCGGGAAGCCGAAGTTCGAGCCGCCCATGTCCTTGTCGACCGAGTAGTTGTACTGGGTCTCGTTGGGCCCGAAGCCGTACGGCCTGGACTGGCCCATCGCCATGATCTTGCCCGTGCCCGGCTGGACCAGCGTCACGGCCGTCGCGACCTTGTCCGTCTTGTAGACGTGGCTCTTGATCGAGTTCTGCGTCGACTGCTGGGACTGCGGGTCGAGCGTCGTGCGGACCGTCAGACCGCCCCGGTTCCAGACCTTGGCCCGGTCCTCCTTGGTCTTGCCGAAGGTCGGGTCGGTGAGGAAGACGTTGCGCACGTAGTCGCAGAAGAAACCGGCGCCGCTGACGGCCGTGATGCAGCCGTTCTTCGGCTTCTTGACCTTCAGCTTGATCGGGTTCGCCTTCGCCTTGTCGGCTTCGGCCTGCGTGATGGATCCGACGTCGGCCATCCGCTGGAGGACGATGTTGCGGCGCTTGGTCGCCCTTTCCGGGGCGTTGACCGGGTCGTAGTGGGTCGGCGACTGCACGAGGCCGGCCAGCAGCGCGGACTCCTCCAGCGTCAGGTCCTTCGCCGACTTGGAGAAGTAGCGCTGGGAGGCGGCCTCGACGCCGTACGCCTGCTGGCCGAAGAAGGTGATGTTGAGGTAGTTCGCCAGGATCCGCTTCTTGCCAAGCTTCTCCTCGACCTGGATCGCGTACTTCAGCTCCTGGATCTTGCGGCCCAAGGTCTGCTGCGTGGCCTGCGCGACCTTGTCCGGGTCGTCGCCGGCCTCCTCGACGAACACGTTCTTCACGTACTGCTGCGTGAGCGTCGAGGCGCCCTCCGCGGGACCGCCCGTCTGCACGTTGCGGTTCAGCGCGCGCAGAATGCCCTTGAGGTCGATTGCCCCGTGTTCGTAGAAGCGGGCGTCCTCGATCGCCACGATCGCCTGCTGCATGTACGGCGAGATGTCTTTCAGCTTCACCACTGTGCGGTCACGCGAATACACGGAGGCGATGAGGCCGCCCTTGCTGTCGAGGATCGTGGTGCGCTGACTCAGCGGCGGGGTCTGGAGGTTGGCAGGGATCTCGTCGAATCCCTCGACCGTCCCCTTGGTGGCGAGCCCCAGGGCCCCAGCGGCCGGCAGCGCGATGCCCGCGAGCACAACTCCGGAGAGTGCGGCGACACCGAGGAACTTGGCGGCCTGCTGGGTCGTCGAGAGACCCCCGCCCGAGCGCTTCTTTGGCATGGGGGCAGCCTACGTTCTCATTCGCCGGACACACGTATATGCCTTGGCCTAAGCTGCACTCAACTGTCACAGCGGTCCGGTTCTGCATCAACCCCCGTGCAAGATCCGGCCAAGAGTCAGGGCGCTTCCGAATTCGCCTCGTGTGTCATTGAAAGTCCGTTGCGATCTGGGAGAACTGTCCTGATTCTTGGGGGATGTTGGCGTATGTCCTCACCTCACTCCCCTGGGTGATCTGCCGCATACGCATAGTCCGTTCGGGCCATTCAAGATTGGGCCCGAAGGGGGTGTTGTGCTGTGGCCACCTTCCGTAACGTCCTCAACTGGCAGCGGTGAATATGCCGCTACCGCCGTGGGGGAGCCTCGATTCGGGAGAGGACGGCGCCGTGATGGGCTGGGTAACCGACTGGAGTGCGCAGGCAGCCTGCCGCACTACCGATCCGGATGAACTGTTCGTACAAGGAGCAGCGCAGAACAGGGCCAAGGCGGTGTGCACCGGATGTCCGGTGCGGACCGAGTGTCTGGCCGACGCGCTGGACAACCGCGTCGAATTCGGCGTGTGGGGCGGAATGACGGAACGGGAACGCCGGGCGTTGCTGCGTAGGCGGCCGACCGTCACGTCCTGGCGCCGACTGCTGGAGACCGCTCGCAGC
This sequence comes from Streptomyces sp. NPDC047982, assembly GCF_043204165.1. Taxonomy (NCBI): domain Bacteria; kingdom Bacillati; phylum Actinomycetota; class Actinomycetes; order Kitasatosporales; family Streptomycetaceae; genus Streptomyces; species Streptomyces sp. NPDC047982. The sequence continues at coordinate 91,751 of NZ_JBIDBS010000008.1, forward strand.
GAGTACGAGCAGTCCACGGGAGGCATCCTGCCCGTGACGATCGGACTGGACGACGACGAACTGCACGAGAGGTACGCCGCCGTGGGATGAGACGGGCGCAGACGGTTACGCGGGCCCGCCCTCGGGCGGATGTCCGTCGTGACTCGCCCCGGTTGACGAAACTGACCGCCTCCGGACGGTCATGCGGCCCCCCCACCGGCCGATCCGGCCGCGAGCCGGTCGCCGATGGACCGGAGGCCCGCGAGGTCGTGCACATCACCGGGGAGCGCGGCCACTTCGGTCACGGCCACCTCGGGATGCAGCGCGGTGAAGCTGTCGCGTGTGCGTTGTTCGCGCGCGACGACCTGCATGCGCTCGGCGTGCAGTCGCAGGAGGGCCGCCGTCAACTGCTCGACGGAGGCGGAGGCGCGCGTCTCCTGGTTCGTGGACGTGCCCGGGGTCGCGGAGGTGTCCTGGGGCGCGGCGGTGTGTGAGTCCATGGGCGCAGGGGCCGATGAGTTCGCGGCCTCGGTGTCCGGCTCCGGGGCTGTGGCTTCGGGGTCCGTGTCGTCAGAGCCCTCCGGATCCACGCCTTCCGGAACTGCCCTTTGCGGGTCTATGCCTTCCGGGTCTACGCGTTCCGGATCCGTGTCCGGTGAGGCCGGGGTTCTCGATGAGACCGGGCTTTTCAGGGGCGCTCCCAGTCCGCGGCCCTCGTCCGAATTCTGTGGGTCCTGGGGGTTCCGCGGGTCCTGTGAACCGTGGACTTCTTTTTCCTCGTGTTTCTCGTCGTGTTCCTCGTGCTCGATGGGGTCTGCCGCGGGGGTGTTCTCGGGAGAGGCGACTGACCAGTCGGCCGGGTCACACAGTGCAGCCTTCCCTTCCTCCTGATCCACAATGCCGATCGCGTCGAGGTTTTCGGCGGACGCCAGAGCGTGTTCGGCGGAGAGTCGTGCGGCGTCGCTGCCATGGACACGATTGAGCACCAGGCCGGCCAGCGGCATGTCCTCCGAGGCGAGCCGTTCCACGAAGTACGCCGCCTCGCGGAGCGCGTCGCGCTCCGGCGTCGCGACGACGAGGAACGCCGTACCGGGAGCCTGCAACAGCTTGTACGTGGCGTCGGCCCGGGTACGGAAGCCGCCGAACATGGTGTCCATTGCCGCGACGAAGGTCTGCACGTCGCGCAGGAACTGTCCGCCGAGCAGCTTGCCGAGGGTGCCGGTCATCATCGACATGCCGACGTTGAGGAACTTCATCCCGGCCCGGCCGCCCACCTTCGCCGGAGCCATCAGCAGCTTGATGAACTTTCCGTCCAGGAACGAGCCGAGCCGCTTCGGCGCGTCCAGGAAGTCCAGCGCGGAGCGGGACGGTGGGGTGTCGACGATGATCAGGTCCCACTCGTCGCGGGCGCGCAGCTGGCCGAGTTTCTCCATCGCCATGTACTCCTGCGTGCCCGCGAAACCGGCCGACAGGGACTGATAGAAGGGGTTCTCCAGAATCGCGCGGGCCCGTTCGGCGTCCGCGTGGGCCTCCACGATCTCGTCGAAGGTCCGCTTCATGTCGAGCATCATGGCGTGCAGTTCACCGGGGCCCGCGCCGTCGATGCCCGGGACCCGGCGCGGGATGTTGTCCAGCGAGTCGATGCCCATGGACTGGGCGAGCCTGCGCGCCGGGTCGATCGTGAGGACGACGACCTTGCGGCCGTGCTCGGCTGCCCGTACGCCCAGGGCGGCGGCGGTGGTGGTCTTGCCGACCCCGCCCGAACCGCAGCACACGATGATCCGGATGGCGGGGTCGTCGAGCAGCTCGTCGGTGTCCAGCGCGGGGGCCGTGTCCGTGCCCGCGCCCGTGCCCTGTCTCATGCGCCCGCCCCTTGTCCGGCTCCACGTCCGGCCCCGCGTCCCGTCCCGTGCCCGGTCCTGTGCCCGAGTCCTTCGGCATCCAGCCCATCGGCCCCCGGTGCGTCGGCCGCTCTGTCACCCACGCCCTGCTTGCGGAGCTCGGTCGCCAGGTCGTAGAGCCCCGACGGGTCCATCCCCTCGCCTATCAGAGGGAGTTCGTACCCTGGGAGCCCCAGACCCGCGAGCACCGTGCGCTGTTCGCGTTCCAGCTCGACCCGCTGGGCGTGCTCGGCGGCCTGCTCGACCAGGGGGCGTACGAGCCCGGCGGAACCCTTCACGCCCGCGCGCGTCAGCGCCTTGGCGATCTCCTTGCGGCGTCCGCCCGCGGCCGTGCGCAAGGCGTCCTCGTCCAGCAGGTGCGGTCGCACCATGTTCACGATGACCCGGCCGACCGGGAGTTCGGCGGCCCGGAGCTCGGCGATGCCGTCCGCGGTCTCCTGGACCGGCATCTCCTCCAGCAGCGTCACCAGGTGGACCGCGGTCTCGGGGGACTTCAGTACCCGCATCACGGCTTGCGCCTGGTTGTGTATCGGGCCGATCCGGGCCAGCCCGGCCACCTCGTCGTTCACGTTGAGGAAGCGGGTGATGCGCCCCGTGGGCGGGGCGTCCATGATCACGTAGTCGTAGACGTACCGGTTCTGCTTGTCCGTGCGGCGCACGGCCTCGCACGCCTTGCCGGTCAGCAGCACGTCGCGCACGCCGGGCGCGATCGTGGTGGCGAAGTCGATCGCGCCGAGCTTCTTGAGCGCCCGGCCGGCGCTGCCGAGCTTGTAGAACATCTGGAGGTAGTCGAGCAGCGCGCGCTCCGCGTCGATCGCCAGTGCATACACCTCGCCGCCGCCCGGGGCGACGGCGATCTTGCGCTCCTCGTACGGAAGCGACTCCGTCTCGAAGAGCTGGGCGATGCCCTGTCTGCCCTCGACCTCCACGAGGAGGGTGCGCCTGCCCTCGGCCGCGAGGGCGAGCGCGAGGGCGGCGGCGACCGTGGTCTTACCGGTACCACCCTTGCCGCTGACGACCTGGAACCTGCTCACGTATTCGAGCCTAACCAGTCGGGCCGCAGGCTACGCACGAGGCTGCGCGTGCCCCGGATTACACAGGCATTACAGTCGGGCCATGACCAAGTGGGAATACGCGACCGTGCCTCTGCTCGTGCACGCGACCAAGCAGATTCTGGACACCTGGGGCGAGGACGGCTGGGAGCTGGTCCAGGTCGTTCCCGGCCCGAACAACCCCGAGCAGCTCGTGGCCTACCTGAAGCGGGAGAAGGCGTAGTGGCGGGCGTCGTCGAGTCGAAGCTCGCCGAGCTCGGGCTGACCCTGCCGGACGTCGTGCCGCCGCTGGCCTCGTACCAGCCGGCCGTCCGGTCGGGGGTGTATGTGTACACGTCCGGCCAGCTGCCGATGACGGACGGCAAGCTCGCGGTCACCGGCAAGGTCGGTGCGGAGGTCACGCCCGACGAGGCCAAGGAGCTGGCGAGGACCTGTGCTCTCAACGCGCTGGCCGCCGTGAAGTCCGTAGCCGGTGATCTGGACCGGATCGCCCGGGTCGTGAAGGTCGTGGGCTTCGTCGCCTCGGCGTCCGACTTCACCGGGCAGCCCGCCGTGATCAACGGGGCCAGCGAGCTGCTGGGCGCGGTCCTCGGCGACAAGGGCGTGCACGCGCGCAGCGCGGTGGGCGTCGCGGTGCTGCCGCTGGACGCTCCGGTGGAGGTCGAGGTCCAGGTCGAGCTGACCGAGGACTGAGGTCCGGGGCGAGCTGACCGAGGACTGAGACGCGGGCAGGAGCGTGCGACGTACGGACGTCCCGTTGCCGCAGTCTCTCCCCCTTTCATATCGCCCTCCATACCGCTGAAGCGCCTGATCCCGCCCGGTCGACATGACCGGGCGGGATCAGGCGCGCACGAGGCGGGTGCGGGCGTGCGTGGGGCCGCTGTACGGGTACGCCTGCACGTGCCGGCCAGGGACGTACGCGCCCGCGTGCGTGGCGCGTGCGTGTACGGCGTGTATGGCGCGTGCACGACGGCCTGCCATGGGCGCGGGCGTGGCGGCATGCGCCGGGGTGGCGGCATCTATGTCCGGGCATGTACGGATCAGCTCACCTCTCGAACATCGGCGCGGTTCCGGATAGCCTCCGGCCATGTCGAATGGTCAGTGGTACCCACCGGAATGGCCCGACCGGATCCGGGCACTCGCCGCCGGCGAGCTGACGCCTGCGACGCCGCGGCGGGCCGCCACCGTGATGCTGCTCCGGGACCCCGCCGTCGGCACCCAGGACGGCCCCTCCGTCCACATGCTGCGCCGCCGGACCTCCATGGCTTTCGCCGGTGGCGCGTACGCCTATCCGGGCGGTGGCGTCGACCCGCGCGACGACGACCGGCTCGTGGGCTGGGCGGGGCCCCCGCTGGAGAGCTGGGCCGGGCGGCTCGGCGTCGGGACCCCGGCAGAGGCCCAGGCCGTCGTCTGCGCGGCGGTCCGTGAGACGTACGAGGAGGCGGGCGTCCTCCTCGCCGGCCCGACCGCCGACACCGTCGTCAGCGACACCACGGGTGCCGACTGGGAGGCCGACCGAGCGGCGCTGGTCGCCCGCGAGCTCTCCTTCGCGGAGTTCCTGGACCGGCGCGGACTGGTACTGCGCTCCGATCTGCTGGGCGCCTGGGCGCGGTGGATCACCCCCGAATTCGAGCCGCGCCGTTACGACACCTGGTTCTTCGTCGCCGCGCTCCCCGAGGGGCAGCGCACCCGCAACGTCTCCACGGAAGCCGACCGCGCGGTGTGGATCCGCCCCGGCGAGGCGGCCGACGGGTACGACAGGGGAGAACTGTTGATGATGCCGCCGACCGTGTCCACGCTGCGGGCGCTCAGGCCGTACGGCACGGCGGCCGAGGCGCTGAAGGCCGCGGATTCCCAGGACCTCGCGCCGGTACTGGCGCGGGCGAGGCTGGAAGGCGACGAGCTGGTGCTGAGCTGGCCGGGGCACGACGAGTTCACGAAGCACATCCCGAACGGGCCGACCGCCGCGTACGGCATGGACCGCGGTACGGGAGGTGAGCCGGTATGAGTGACGCGGCAGCGCTGCCCGGGCAGCCACGCGGCGGGGCCGTCTCCGGGCCCGCGACATCGCGTACCGTCAACGTCCTCGCCCCCAACGCCTCGCCCATGACGCTGGACGGCACCAACACCTGGATCGTCGCGGAGCCCGACTCCGATCTCGCGGTCGTCATCGATCCGGGGCCCGAGGACGACACGCATCTGCGGGCGGTCATCGACACCGCCGAACGGGCCGGCTGCCGCATCGCGCTCACCCTGCTCACCCACGGGCACCCCGACCACGCGGAGGGCGCGGCGCGCTTCGCCGAGCTGACCCGTACCAAGGTGCGTGCCCTGGATCCGGCACTCCGCCTCGGCGACGAGGGCCTGACCGCGGGAGACGTGATCACCACCGGGGGACTGGAACTGCGCGTCGTACCAACGCCTGGGCATACGGCGGACTCGCTTTCCTTCCACCTGCCCGCCGACCGGGCGGTGCTGACCGGGGACACCGTTCTCGGGCGTGGCACCACGGTCGTCGCGCACCCGGACGGAAGGCTCGGCGACTACCTCGACTCGCTGCGCAGGCTGCGCTCGCTGACCGTCGACGACGGCGTGCACACCGTGCTGCCGGGGCACGGCCCGGTGCTGGAGGACGCGCAGGGCGCGGTCGACTTCTACCTCGCGCATCGTGCGCACCGGCTGGCCCAGGTCGAGTCGGCGGTCCAGGCCGGGCACCGGACGGCGGCCGAGTTGGTGGCGCACGTGTACGCGGACGTGGACCGGTCCCTGTGGCCCGCGGCGGAGCTCTCCGTACGGGCGCAGATGGAGTACCTGAGCGAGCACGGGCTGGTGCAGGGGTTTCCGCTTGAGCCGGGCACTTGATCGGTCCGGACCGGGCCACGACCGGACCGCCACGCCCTGGTCGTACCGAACCGGTTCTGATCGGCACGGGCCGGGGCTTGATCAGACCGACGGGGCCCTGATCGCGCCGAACGAACCTGCCGCACTGACCTGGTCGGACCGGATCGCCGCGCGGGCCCGGTGGCTCCGGGGGTCCCCGTGCCGCTAGCGGGAGCGCTTCGCCAGGCGTTCCACGTCGAGCAGGATCACGGCGCGCGCCTCCAGGCGCAGCCAGCCACGTCCCGCGAAGTCCGCGAGCGCCTTGTTGACCGTCTCACGGGAGGCTCCGACCAGCTGGGCCAGCTCTTCCTGGGTCAGGTCGTGGACGACGTGGATGCCTTCCTCGGACTGGACGCCGAAGCGCCGCGAGAGGTCCAGGAGGGCGCGGGCGACACGACCGGGCACGTCCGAGAAGACCAGGTCCGACATCTGGTCGTTGGTCTTGCGGAGGCGGCGCGCGACGGCGCGCAGCAGGGCCGAGGCCACCTCGGGACGGGCGTTCAGCCAAGGCTGGAGGTCGCTGTGTCCGAGGCCGAGGAGCTTGACCTCGGTCAGCGCGGTCGCGGTCGCGGTGCGCGGGCCCGGGTCGAAGAGCGAGAGCTCGCCGATGAGCTCTCCGGGGCCGAGGACGGCCAGCATGTTCTCGCGCCCGTCGGGGGAGGTGCGGTGGAGCTTCACCTTGCCCTCGGTGACCACGTAGAGACGGTCGCCCGGGTCGCCCTCGTGGAAGAGCGCGTCGCCGCGCGCGAGGGTCACCTCACTCATCGAGGCGCGGAGCTCCGCGGCCTGCTCGTCATCGAGCGCCGCGAAAAGCGGGGCGCGCCGCAGAACGTCGTCCACGAGTTCTCTCCTTGTCGGCCTGTTCAGGAAACCCTGGTCCCCATCATGCCGGACGGTAAAACAGTGCGATCAATCACAAACCAGTTTGACGCACGGACGTGCCGAATCGTGCGCCAGGGGCCGATCGAGGGTGTCTGCACGGTGACTGGGGCGGATGTCGGCGCTTGGCTCTAGGCTGGCCGGGTGTCCAAATCGCCGGTGAGAACCCAGGCCAAGGGGGCTGGTGGGGTGTCGGAGGGTGCGTGATTCCGCTATGGGCGAACAGGCTGCGAGTCATCCGAAAAAGGCGACAAATCGTCCGGCGGTCACGCAATCTCGGAACGCTGGAGCGAAGCCTGTGAAGGCCGCGAAGGCCATGAAAGTCGCCAAGGCGACCAAGGTGCCAACGGGGGCCGAAGGGGCCACGGGAGTCAATGCGAGCAAGGTGGCGAAGGCCGCGAAACCGGAATCGCACCTGGCGATGGTCCGTCGAGCCCGCAGGATCAACCGCGAACTCGCCGAGCTCTACCCGTACGCCCACCCCGAGCTGGACTTCAGGAATCCGTTCGAGCTCCTCGTCGCCACGGTCCTCTCCGCCCAGACGACCGACCTGAGGGTCAACCAGACGACCCCAGCGGTCTTCGCCGCCTACCCCACGCCCGAGGACATGGCCGCGGCCGTTCCGGAGGAACTGGAGGAGATCGTCCGGCCGACCGGCTTCTTCCGGGCCAAGGCCAGGTCGCTGATAGGGCTTTCCGCAGCGATCAGGGACAACTTCGGCGGCGAGGTGCCAGGTCGTCTGTCCGACCTGGTGACGCTGCCGGGAGTCGGTCGCAAGACCGCCAACGTCGTTCTCGGGAACGCCTTCGGCGTACCCGGCATCACCGTCGACACGCACTTCGGCCGCCTCGTCCGTCGCTGGAAGTGGACGGAACAGGAGGACCCGGAGAAGGTGGAGGCCGAGGTCGGTGCGATCTTCCCGAAGAGTGAGTGGACCATGCTCTCGCACCGCGTCATCTTCCACGGCCGGCGCATCTGCCACGCACGCAAGCCCGCCTGCGGCGCCTGCCCGATTGCCCCGCTCTGCCCCGCGTACGGGGAGGGCGAGACGGACCCGGAGAAGGCCAGGAAGCTGCTGAAGTACGAGATGGGTGGTCAGCCCGGTCAGCGGCTGAACCCACCGGCGGACTACCCGGGGAAACCCGCGCCCGGCCCGGGCGGCGGCTGACGTACCGGCGTGCGCACCGGAACGAATTGCGTGACGCCAGGCGTTGCTAGTGCCGTGACCGGCAAGGTTTACCCGGAAGGAGCGTCGTCCGGTGCGTGCGATCGCAAGGCGGACGGAAGCCCTCGTAGCGGGGCTACGTGGGCTTTTGGCCAACGCCGCGAGCGTGCGTGCCGGGCGGCGCGACGGGGCAAACGTTGCCGGTCACGGCACTAGACGAGGGGTGCCCATGAAGACGCGAGAACAGAACACGGGCCGGCAGAGCACTGACCAACGGAGTGCGGGCCCGAGCAGCCCGGACGGACTGGGCGAGGACAGAGGGAGCACGGGCGGGCGGGCCGCTGCGGTGGCCGCAGCGACCGCGCCCGCCGTGACCACGAAGGGCGCGGACATGACCACGGCGGGCGCGGGCCAAGGCGCCTCCCTCACCGTGACGACGGAGGGCCTGCCCGAGTGGCTCGTTCCCGTGGCCACGGCAGCGCGGACCGTCGAGCCGCGCCAGCTCAGCCGATTTCTGCCGCCTGAGAACGGTGACGGGCGCCAGTCCGCCGTCCTCGTCCTGTTCGGCGAGGGCGAGCGCGGCCCCGAACTGCTCCTCATGGAGAGAGCCGGAAGCCTGCGGTCCCACGCCGGGCAGCCTTCCTTCCCCGGCGGCGCCCTGGACCCGGAGGACGGCGACCAGGCGACGACGGGACCCCTCAGGGCCGCGCTGCGGGAGGCCCAGGAGGAGACCGGCCTCGACCCCCGCGGGGTACAGCTCTTCGGTGTGCTGCCCCGGCTCTACATTCCCGTGAGCGGGTTCGTCGTGACGCCGGTCCTGGGCTGGTGGCGATCCCCGAGCCCGGTCGGGGTCGTCGATCCGGGTGAGACCGCCCGTGTCTTCACGGTTCCCGTGGCGGATCTCACTGATCCGGCCAATCGCGCGATGGCCTTTCACCCGAGGGGCCACCTGGGCCCGGCATTCCTGGTCGAATCCGCCCTTGTCTGGGGCTTCACCGCGGGGGTTATCGACCGGATCCTGCATTTCGCGGGCTGGGAGCGCCCGTGGGACACCGGCAAGCAGGTGCCGCTCGACTGGCGCGCATGACAGGCTGGCTCCGTGCTGTGCTGTCCGGCTCCGGCCGGGACCAGCCGAACGAACGGGCCCGGTGACGAATCTGTGAGGCTGTAGACGGTGAACGTGCTGGACATCCTGCTGCTGGCCGGCGCCGTGTGGTTCGCTGTCATCGGCTATCGACAGGGGTTCGTCGTCGGCATCCTGTCGGTGATCGGGTTCCTCGGCGGCGGGCTCGTCGCCGTCTACCTGCTGCCGATCCTGTGGGACCAGTTGACGAACGGCTCCGAGGTCTCGTCGACGGCGGCGGTCGTCGCGGTCGTCATCGTGATCGTGTGCGCCTCGGTCGGGCAGGCGTTCACCACGCACCTCGGGAACAAGCTCCGCCGATACATCACGTGGTCGCCCGCGCGTGCTCTCGACGCCACCGGAGGCGCCCTGGTCAACGTGGTCGCGATGCTGCTGGTCGCCTGGCTGATCGGCTCGGCCCTGGCCGGCACCACCCTGCCGACGGTGGGCAAGGAGGTCCGCAGCTCGTCGGTCCTGCTCGGTATCTCGCGGGTGATGCCCGTACAGGCATCCACCTGGTTCACGGACTTCTCCTCGGTGCTCGCCCAGAACGGTTTCCCGCAGGTCTTCAGCCCCTTCGCCAACGAGCCGATCACAGAGGTCCGGGCCCCGGACCCGGCGCTGAGCACCAGCCCTGTCGCGGTCCGCGCCCAGCAGTCCATCGTCAAGGTCGTCGGCACCGCCCCGAGCTGCGGCAAGGTCCTCGAAGGCACCGGATTCGTGTTCGCCGACCGTCGCGTGATGACCAACGCCCACGTCGTCGGCGGCGTCGAGGAGCCGACCGTGCAGATCGGCGGCCGGGGCCGGCTGTACGACGCCAAGGTCGTCCTCTACGACTGGCAGCGTGACATCGCCGTACTCGACGTACCGGATCTCGACGCGAAACCGCTGCGGTTCACCGATGCCGACCACGACGCCAGGACCGGGGACGGCGCCATCGTCGCGGGCTTCCCGGAGAACGGCTCGTACGACGTACGGGCCGCGCGAGTCCGGGGCCGTATCGACGCCAACGGTCCGGACATCTACCGCCGGGGCACCGTCCGCCGCGACGTGTACTCGCTCTTCGCGACCGTCCGGCAGGGCAACTCGGGCGGACCGCTGCTGACGCCCGACGGCAAGGTGTACGGAGTCGTGTTCGCGAAGTCGCTCGACGACCCCGACACCGGTTACGCGTTGACGGCCGACGAGATCCGCCAGGACATCGAGCACGGTCGCGCCGCCAACCAGCAGGTCGACAGCCAGGGGTGCGCTCTCTAGTGCCCCTCCGGCAACGTTTGCCCTGCCGCGCCGCCCGGCACACACGCTCGCGGCGTTGACCAAAAGCCCACGTAGCCCCTTCCCGAGCTCTCAGCTTCGTTCGAGCAGGGGAGACCCCGTCCGAGGGCTTTCGGCCGCCTTGCGACCGCACGCACCGGACCACGCCCCTTCCGGGCAAACGTTGCCGGTCACGGCACTAAGGCCGGAAGGCGCCGCAGATCAGTGCCGGACGACGCGTCGGGTCAGTGCCGGATGACGCAGCAGGTCGGTGCCAGGCAGGGGCACCAGGTCAGTGCGGCGAGGGGCACCAGCTCCTGTTGTCTCACCGCACACCGCACACCGTCGGCCGCCGTGCGACGTCCGCCCGGCGCCACCGTCGGTCTCCGGCCGGTGAAAAGCCCGGAGTCCGGGGCCGGCTGGGGCGGAGGGTCGGTCCGGCGTCCGCACGGCCGTATGCCACCGGCGCGGAAGAGTGCCGTACACGCGAAAGCACGTCACCCCACGGCAGGTCACCCGACGGTACGTCACCCGTACGGAAAGCGGCAGCACGTCATCCGCATGGAGGCCAGGCAGCGACGCGGAGGAGTGCCTTCCGTGCAAAAGCGCCTCATCCGCGCGGGTGGCGCAGGCGCGCCGAGACCCAGCGGGCCCGGCGGCGCAGGATACGCGGGATGCCGAGCCGGGGATCGTGCATCACACGCATGTCATGCCCCCGGCCCTGAGGGCCGCCCCTCTCGTGAGGGCCCGGATCCGCCGTGGCGGTCGAGCGACGGTTGCGTGCTGCGTCACCGATGTCGTGCGTCCAGCCCATACCTCGACGTCTGCCCGTGCCTCATGGTCGGTAACCGCCCCTCCGTCAGCCAATCGGCCTATGCGGGGGGCAATTGGCGTTCGTCGGACAACCCGTGCGTGTGCGCTTACCGGTCGGGCTCGGTGTCCTTGAGCCAGTTGATGAGTTCGGCCGAGAACCCGGCTGGATCCTCCTCGTGCGGGAAGTGACCCAGACCGTCGAAAAGTCGCCAACGGTACGGCGCTTCGACGTACTCACCGGACCCTGCCGCGCTCCGCGTACGGATCGCCGGATCGAGTGAGCCGTGCAGATGCAGTGTGGGGACGCGCACCGGCAGCTTCATCCGCCGGTTGAACTGGATCCCGTCAGGTCGGGCCAGGGAGCGCACCATCCACCGGTACGGCTCGATCGAACAGTGCGCCGTCGATGGAATGCACATGGCGCGCCGGTAGACCCCGAGCACCGCGTCGTCGGGGAACTCAGGGGTTCGGGGGCCCGCCCAGTCCCGGATCAGCTGTTCCACAAACGCCGCGTCGTCCGCGACGAGCTGACGTTCCGGTACCCATGGGCGCTGGAAGCCCCACACATACGAGCCCGCACGGGACTGCGCGAAGTCGGAGAGCATCGAGGAACGCCAACGGCGTGGGTGCGGCATCGAGGAGACCACGAGACGGCGCACCAGCTTCGGCCGCATCACGGCAGCCGTCCACGCGAGGTAGCCGCCCAGGTCGTGGCCGACGAGTGCTGCGTCCGGTTCGCCGAGCGAGCGGATCACGCCGGTGACGTCGAGCGCCAGGTTGGCGGGGTCGTAGCCCCGGGGCGTACGGTCGCTGCCGCCGACGCCCCGCAGATCCATCGCCACGGCGCGGTATCCGGCGTCGGCCAGTGCGGTGAGCTGGTGCCGCCAGGTCCACCAGAACTGCGGGAAACCGTGCAGCAGCAGGACGAGCGGCCCCTCACCGAGCTCGGCGATGTGGAAGCGGGCGCCGTTCGCTGCCACGTCGCGGTGGGTCCACGGCCCGTCGAGCCGTACGGGGCCTCCGCCACTGGCCGGCCCGGGCCGCACAGTGCCGGGCGGTGTGCCGTCCTGGTCTGACGGACTTTTCGGACCCACCGGGTCGGATGTACTGGAATCGGGGACCATCATGTGGTCGAGCGTGCCACAGCCGACGACTTGTCCTGCGCCGGAACCGCCTCCAGAGCCTTGTCCGCCCGGGTGCTGCCCGCGACGGCCGGACGGCCCGCACCCGTCGCCGCGGTGGCGCGCGGATGGGGCTTGACGCCCTGGAGGACCGCCGCCGTCTGCTTGGCCGAGGCGATGGACTTCTCCGGCGGCTTCACCTTCTTGAACTTGGCGACGGCGAACAGGGCGAGCAGCGCACCGAGGACGATGAACGCGCCGCCCACGATCAGGAACGACCAGGCCAGCCCGAGCCCCAGGTTGTGGATTCCGTACGCCGCCGCGAAGCTCAGCACCGGGATCGCGAAAAGAAGCAGCACGCCCGCGATGATGATCACCACACTGCCGGTGACTCCGCGCTTGACGTCCTGGCGCACCTCCGCCTTGGCCAGGGCGATCTCGTCGTGCACCAGTGCGGACATCTCGGCCGTCGCTGCGGCGACCAACTGTCCGAGACTGCGGTCGGCATTGCCCGCGTTGTTGCCGGGGTCGCTCATCCCTGACTCCCTACTTCTGCTCTCCTGCTCAACACATCTGGTGTCAGATCATGCCGGACTGTCCGGCTTGCTGCTCGCTGCCCCCGCCAGTCGGGCAAGACGTCGGTGCTCGGCCGCCTTCCTCTCATGGATCGCGGCCATCCGCAGGTGGTACTCCGGATCGCCCTGTTCGTAGACGTCGGGCACGCCGTCCTGGTCCTCGTCGAGTTCCTCGGCCTCGTGCAGCGTGCGGTACCTGTGTACGCGGAGTTTGAGCAGCGTTCCGGAGACCAGCGCGGCCATGAGCGAACCGATCAGTACGGCGGCCTTGATCGCGTTGATCGTGTCCTCGTCGCCGGCGAAGGCCAGCTCGCCGATGAGGAGCGAGACGGTGAAGCCTATGCCGGCCAGCGACGCGACCGCGAAGACATCCGCCCAGGCCAGGTCCTTGTTCAGTTCCGCCCTGGTGAAGCGGGTGGCAAGCCAGGTGCCGCCGAAGATGCCGATCGTCTTGCCGACGACGAGTCCCAGGACGACTCCGAGCGTCTCGGGCCGGGTGAAGACGTTCGCCAGCGCTCCGCCGGAGAGGGACACCCCGGCGGAGAAGAGAGCGAACAGCGGCACCGCGACACCGGCCGAGAGGGGGCGTACCAGGTGCTCGACGTGCTCACCGGGGGAGTGCGTCTCACCGTCCTGCCGGGTGCAGCGCAGCATGAGGCCCATGGCGACACCGGCGATGGTGGCGTGGATGCCGCTGTTGTACATCAGGCCCCAGATCACCACGGCGAGCGGTACGTACACGTACCAGCCGCGCACCTTGGCGCGCAGGAGCAGATAGAACACGGCGAGGCCGACGAAGGCTCCGATCAGCGCCATGAAGTTGATCTGCTCGGTGAAGAAGACGGCGATGATCAGGATCGCGAAGAGGTCGTCGACCACGGCGAGCGTCAGCAGGAAGGCGCGCAGGGCGTTCGGCAGCGAGGTGCCGATGACCGCGAGGACGGCGAGCGCGAAGGCGATGTCGGTGGCGGTGGGGACGGCCCAGCCATCGGTGGAGCCTCCGCCTGTCAGGGTCACGGCGGTGTAGACGACGGCGGGGACGGCCATGCCGCACAGCGCGGCGATGACCGGGAGTGCTGCCGCCTTGGGATCGCGCAGTTCGCCCGCGACCAGCTCTCGCTTGAGTTCGACGCCCGCGACGAAGAAGAAGATCGCCAGCAGCCCGTCCGCCGCCCAGTGCTCGACGGAGAGGTTGAGGCCCAGCGAATCGGGGCCGAAGCGGAACTCGCTGAGGGCCGCGTAACTGGAGCCGGAGACGTTTGCCCACACCAGGGCCGCCACTGCCGCGACCAACAGGATGACACCGCCGACGGTCTCGGTGCGCAGGGCGTCCGCAAGGTAGTTCCGCTCGGGGAGGGGCAACCGCCCCAGGAAGGTGCGGCGGGACGATGGCGTGGGGGTGGGCGCGGCCACGAGAGGCGACCTCCGGGTCGGTACGGCAGCGATGGCATGGCTGATGCACTTGCCGACCAGACTTCCCGGCACACCCAGCGAAAATTTTTTGTTGAGCTGTTGACGCGCCTGCCACTGTACCCGGAATGCGTCGGGTTGTATCCGGTGAGCTTCGCCCCGAAATGCCCGAGGGGGCATCCGGCCTGTTGCCGGATGCCCCCTCGGGACGTGCTCACCGCGCCCGGCCCCGGTACGGGGCACCGGGTGCCGACTGCGGTGACTTGGTACGGGGTGCTCGGTGCCCGGGCTCCGCGTGCACAGGCACCCGGCGTGCCTGTGCTCAGGACTCCGATGCCCGGACGCTGCCGTCCAGAGGCCGGTGCCTCGCTTGGGTGGTGGGGCGTGTTCAGTCCTCGGAGGAGCCGGAGGAGGACGACGGCAACTGGTCCTGGATGAGGTCCATGACCGAGGAGTCGGTGAGCGTCGTGACGTCGCCCAGCTCGCGGTTCTCCGCGACATCCCGCAGCAGCCGCCTCATGATCTTGCCGGACCGGGTCTTCGGCAGCTCGGCGACCGGCAGGATCCGCTTGGGCTTGGCGATCGGGCCGAGCGTGGCGCCGACGTGGTTGCGCAGCTCCGCGACCAGCTCGTCGGACGCGGTGGCCGAACCGCGCAGTATCACGAAAGCGACGATGGCCTGGCCGGTCGTCTCGTCGGCGGCGCCGACCACGGCGGCCTCAGCGACCGAGGGGTGCGACACGAGCGCCGACTCGACCTCGGTGGTCGAGATGTTGTGACCGGACACGAGCATCACGTCGTCGACCCGGCCGAGCAGCCAGATGTCGCCGTCCTCGTCCTTCTTGGCGCCGTCGCCGGCGAAGTACTTGCCCTCGAACCGCGACCAGTAGGTGTCGATGAACCGCTGGTCGTCGCCCCAGATGGTGCGAAGCATCGACGGCCACGGCTCCGTGAGGACGAGATAGCCGCCCCCGCCGTTCGGCACTTCGTTGGCCTCGTCATCGACCACTGTGGCGCTGATGCCGGGCAGGGCGCGCTGGGCGCTTCCCGGCTTGGTCTCCGTGACGCCCGGCAGCGGCGCGATCATCATCGCGCCCGTCTCCGTCTGCCACCAGGTGTCCACGATCGGGCACGTGTCGGCGCCGATGTGCTTGCGATACCACATCCATGCCTCGGGGTTGATCGGCTCACCGACCGAACCCAGGACCCGCAGGCTGCTCAGGTCGAACTTGGCGGGGACATCGTCTCCCCACTTCATGAACGTACGGATCGCGGTCGGCGCGGTGTAGAGGATCGTGACGCCGTACTTCTGCACGATCTCCCAGAAGCGGCCCTGGTGCGGCGTGTCGGGCGTGCCCTCGTACATGACCTGCGTCGCGCCGTTGGCCAGCGGGCCGTAGACGATGTACGAGTGTCCGGTCACCCAGCCGATGTCGGCGGTGCACCAGAAGACGTCGGTCTCCGGCTTGAGGTCGAAGACCGCGTGGTGGGTGTAGGCGGCCTGCGTGAGGTAGCCGCCGGAGGTGTGCAGGATCCCCTTCGGCTTACCCGTGGTACCAGAGGTGTACAGGATGAAGAGCGGCTGCTCCGCCTCGAACGCCTCGGGGGTGTGCTCGGCGGACTGCCGGCTGGTGATCTCGTGCCACCAGACATCACGGCCCTCGGTCCACGCGGTGTCCTGGCCGGTGCGCCGGACCACGAGCACGTGCTCGACGCCGTCGATGCGGGAGACGGCCTCGTCCACGGCCGGCTTGAGCGCGGACGGCTTGCCGCGGCGGTAGCCGCCGTCGGCGGTGATGACGACCTTGGCATCCGCGTCCTGGATACGGGCGGCGAGGGCATCGGCGGAGAAGCCGCCGAACACCACCGAGTGCGCGGCGCCGATGCGGGCACAGGCCAGCATCGCGATGGCGGCCTCGGGGATCATCGGGAGGTAGACGGCGACCCGGTCGCCCTTGCCGACACCGAGTTCGGTGAGGGCGTTCGCGGCGCGGGAGACCTCGTCCTTCAGGTCGGCGTACGTGATGGCGCGGCTGTCGCCGGGCTCGCCCTCGAAGTGGATGGCGACCCGGTCGCCGTGACCGGCCTCGACGTGGCGGTCCACGCAGTTGTACGCGACGTTGAGCTCGCCGTCCGCGAACCACTTCGCGAAGGGCGGGTTGCTCCAGTCGAGCGTTTCGGTCGGCTCCGTGGCCCAGGTCAGACGGCGGGACTGCTCGGCCCAGAAGCCCAGCCGGTCAGCCTCGGCCCGCTCGTACGCCTCCGCTGTGACGTTGGCGTTCGCGGCCAGATCGGCAGGCGGCGCGAATCGGCGATCCTCACGAAGCAGGTTGGCCAGGCTGTCATTGCTCACGACATCTCCCATTCCCAGGGTGTCCGTTTTCCCAGGGTGTCCGTTGTGTCCCGCGCATAGCTCATCAGGCCGGGGGCCGGGTGACAAGGGCCTGCCGAGAATTGGTTTAGACCTGTGTTTCGGTGTATGGGACATGACCCCGCCCTTCCCATGCTGCGCGGCACTGTGCGACGCGGCACGGAGTGACACGACACGGTAGGACTCAATGCGCTCCAGGTGGCAGTGGGAACGCGGGGTCATGAGGGCTCACGGAATTTCCTACGGACCCGGGGCGTACCCGGTTCAGCACTCGTCCGTTTTTCGCCCGGTGGTCCGGTGGTCCGGTGGTCCGGTGGTCCGGTGGTCCGGTGGCTGGGTGGGTTCTGGTGCCCGCGGGCGCCAGGCGCGGGAGGGCATCGGGCGTCGGAAGGGTCTGGCCGTTTGAGGGCTCTGCGCGTCCGCGGTGCTCTCCAGTCCGGGCTTCCGGGGCCGAGCAGCCTGATTCAGACGCCGGTGCGTTCCAGATCGTCCGGGCCGGAAAGGACGCCCGGTCTCCTCAATGCAGCTGGTGTACTCGGTCTCCACGCTGTTCCGGACGCGCCCGGTGTTCCGGATGCCCTCGGCCCTCCCGGCGAGGTACTGGGGGCGGCGCAGGCGTCTGCGGGATCCACCCGGTCGAAGACCTCGTCGAGCGCGATCCCGGCACTCGCGTGCCCAGTCAGCAGATACGCCTGTGCCTCGCCCACGTGGAAGTACATCCCATGCAGTTGGAGGCTGTGTTCGGCCAGCCGTCTTGCCACCGATTCATGGGCTCGCAGATGTTCCAACTGCTGTACCACATTGGTGAGACAGAGCTGTTCCACTGCGTCCGTCGGCAGACGGCCGGAGATCCGGGCCCAGGGGTGATGCCGTGACGCCATCCGCTTCAGGCTGGGCAATCCGTGTCTCAGCCAGCGCCACAGGGACGTCTGAGGAGTGTCCGAGGTCCGTGCGCCGTCGAGCAATGCCTGCATCGCGCCGCAGCCGGAGTGCCCACAGATGGTGATGGACTTCACGCCCAGAACATCCACCGCGTATTCGATGGCGGCGCCCACCGAATCGTCCCCCGACTCGGCGTCGGGCGGCGGCACCAGATTGCCGATGTTCCGAACGGTGAACAGATCGCCCGGCCCACTTGCCGTGATCATGCTCGTGACGAGTCGGGAATCGGCACAAGTGATGAAGAGCTGGGAGGGGCGCTGTCCTTCCCGGGCCAACCGCGCCAGTTTCTCGCGCACCAGCGGGGCGGTGTGGCGCTGGAAGGAGCTCAGGCCGTTGACGAGGTGGTTTCCGCCTGTCTGGTGTCGGGCCACGGCCGATGCGCCGACAGGGGCAGGGGTGCTGTCGCCCCCGGGAACGAGAACAGAGCCGATGGGAGCAGGGACAGGACGGGTGGCCGCAGGGCAAGCGCCGGCCGGATCGTCGGAGCCATGGTTATGGCCAGCACCGTGGCCGGAGCCCTTATCTGGACCGGGACCGTGATCACGGTCGTGGTGGTGACCGAAGCCTGGGGCGGGAGGGGCGCCTGGCGCGGTGCCGGGGCGGGGAGGGGCGGAAGTGCCGGAGCCCGGGGCGGGGGCATCATGTGTCTCGGGGGCGTCGAGGGGCGGCGTGTGCCCGCTCTCGCGGGGATCGTGCGCCTGCTCGGACCGGTCGTGACAGTGATGGTTGCGCCATGGTGTCCACGGGCTGCAACAGGAGTGCGGGGCCGAGGCTGGCTCCGCGGTCCGGCTCCCGGACCTGCCGGTGAAGACGACCATGCCGCCATGGGCCCGCTGGGCGATGCTCCAGTCCCGGATCGTCTCGTATGCCGCATGGTCCATGAAGAAGCCGTCCAGTTCGACGACCACATCCCCGTCCTGCGGCAGTCGTCCGAGCGTGCGGCTGAGCCTGGGGACCGCGAGGAAGGTCAACTGGCCCTGCACGACGACCAGATGCTGTTCACCCTGATCGGTGACGGTGATTCTGGTGCGGGCCAGCCGGTGAAGGGCGACGACCACTGCCATCGCGATGCCGATCACCACACCCGTCAGGACGCCGAAGAGGATCACTCCGCTGATCGTCGCGCCGTACACCAGGAATTCCCGGTGCTTATGGACATTGCGGATGTGGGCGAAACTCACCATCTGGATGCCGACCATCATGACCAGCGCAGCGAGCGCGGCCAGCGGGATCAGCTCCAGGACTGCGACCAGCAGGCCGGTGGCAAGGACGACCCAGATGCCGTGCAGCACGGTGGAGGCCCGGCTCCTGGCCCCGGCCCGTACGTTTGCCGAACTGCGCACCGCGCCACCGGACACCGCCAGTCCGCCGACCAGCCCGGACAAGGTGTTGGCGATCCCCTGCGCACGCAGTTCCCGGTCGAGGTCGGAGCGTCCGAGAAGTGGGCCGGGCGGATACTGCGAGGCGGGCTTGGAGGGTGCGACAGGTGGAGGGGATTTGAGCGGCAGGGTTGGATCGCCGGGCGAGACCGACGGATCGGACGTGGGCGCTGGAGAGTGCGTGGGGGTGATCGGGCTTGCCCCGGTGCTCACCGCAGGAGCGGAATCCGGCCCCGAGAATGAGGCCGTAGCCGTAGCCGTAGCCGTAGCAGGGGCAGGGGCAGGGGTGGCGGTGGGTGGCGGACTCCGGTCCGGTGCCGTGTCCTTTATCGACGCCGACGGCGGCGGGGATGTGCCCCTGTGCCGGTCAGCGGCTCGCGCGACGACACGGTCGGCTGTCAGCTTGTCAACGGCGACTGCCGCGAGCAGCGATTCCAGACTGGCCACCAGCATCACCGTAAACACGGCGGTGGCGAGCGCGAGGACCGGACCATGCGGCAGTTCCGGCAGGGCGTGCGAGCGCCAGGACGGCAGATCGACGCGGGCGACTCCGGGGGTCGCGACCCCGGCCACCACTGTCGCGGTCACCACTGCGGTGAGGGCTGCCGGTACGCGTCGTACCACCCGGCCGAGCCGGCCCGGAGTCCGCGGCCACAGGACCAGGACGGTGATGGTCAGTACACCGATGAGCGGCGCCGACGGACTTACCCGCTCCAACTGGTCGGGCAGAGCAAGGATGTTGGATACCGCGGAACTCCGAGGTGAGCCGCCGAGCACGATGTGCAGCTGGGCGAGCGCGATAGCCATGCCGATACCGGCGAGCGTGCCGTGCACGATGGCGGGACTGACTGCGAGGGCGCTGCGCGCCGCCCGCAGCGAGCCCAACACGATCTGCAGCAGTCCGGCACCGATGGTGATTACGCAGGTGGTGCGCCAGCCGTAGGTCTGGATCAACTCGGCTGTGACCACGGTCAGTCCGGCAGACGGGCCGCTGACCTGAAGAGGGGTGCCGCCGAGGAGCCCTGCGACGATGCCGCCGATCGCGGCGGCGATCAGCCCGGCCGTCAGTGGGGCGTCCATGGCGACGGCCAGGCCGAGCGACATGGGAACGGCAAGAAGGAAGACCGTGATCGAAGCGGAGAAATCGGCGCCTGTGACGCGGAAGCGTGGACCGCCCGGTGGCGACGACGGCGGGCTGTGTGGTCGCTTGACCCCCGATGAGCGGGGCGGACGCGAACTGCGGGACGCGCGGTCATGACGTGTGGGTGCGCAAGCGGACATGTTTCCGTCTCCTCCGGACAGCGTGGGCGCGAAACACGGGGAAAGTGGCCGCGAAGCAAGGCTTCGACGACAGCACTTCCCAACTCTTGGTAAATAGATCGTAATGAAGAGTAAAGACTCGCGTCCGCGCTTGGGGGCAAATGATCTATTCATTCACCCATTTCGGCGAATGGGTGCTCTTATATGAGTCGCCGTCTCGCTGTCGCTGCGGGCGCATGTAACTAAATTCGCTCCATATGGGTAAATTTGGTGCAAATTTACTGCGCAGAGAGGTCGGGTGGATGTATTGCTGCCCAGAAGTGCAGGCGCGGTACCCAATGGGGTGGTGCTGAAGAGAACCGCGTCGAGATGGGCAGGGAGAGTTCCACGACCAGCGCGCAGGGATGTGTTTCCGGCTCATCGGCGACGGCTCCACCGCCTTCACCGGCAGTCAGTCGAACCGACCGGTGGCGCCAAACCTGACGTCTGGTCAGGAACGCCAACGCCGCCGTCGTGGAGTTCTCATGGGAGGGCAGCCAGAAGCTGTTGTCGCGCTTCCATGAGACGGGCAGGAAGTGCCGCGCGAACATGACGCACTTCGTCGGCAGCGTGTACACGTTGCCGGAGGGGAAGCGGGAGCTCTACGACCCGCCCGAGCACAACATCAGCAGCTGGGACGTCGGCTTCAACGACACCGACTGGATCCGGAGCACCCTCGCTCAGCTACGAGGTGACTGGCAGGACGGCAACGAGATCGGCACCCACTTCAACGGCCACTACTGCGGTCCGGGGGCGGCGTCGGCACCTGGACCGTGGAACAGCGAAAGAGCGAGATTCGTCAGGTCGAGTTCCTCATCAAGCACTGGGAGCCAAACGTCCCGCCCTCAAGCACGAGAAGCCGCTTCCCAACGACTACGACGAGGAACTTGCCGCTGGCCGTACCCCGTGTCTGGAAGGCCGGAGGGACATGGTGGCTGTTGGACGGGCGTTGGGATCCCGATATGGCTCCAGTGGAGTCGACGACCAGCTCTGGCCGAAAAAGAACTCGCCCCGTTCGATGTCGGCCGGCCCCGGCCAATGGCTGCGCGGATTTCCTCGCAGAGACCGGGCGGTCGAGGGCAGGGGCAGAGGCGAACGCGCACGTCAGCAGGGCGTCGCGATCGACGAACTGGGCAGCGGGAGACGTGCGCTTCGGAGCGGGCACCGGCCCGTCGAGCGTTGAACGGTGACGAAGTCGAATGCGCGGGCCAACGGCTGCGTACGAGCACCGGCCGCGCAGCCGAACCCGCGGCCGGGGAACCCTTCGTCACACCGGCCCGGCGCAACCGACCCGAGTGGCGCCCCGGGGAAGTCGAGTCGTCCGAACGTGGACACCTCTTCACGATCCCGTTCGCAGCGCGGACGGCATGTGATCAGACGGGCTGCGCGGCATCCTTCCGCGCGTATCGTTCGTCGAGTACGAAAGAGGGGTCGACCTGCGCAGCCAGGTCGGCGCCCGTCTTCTCGTTGCCCCAGCTCTCGGCGTTCTTCAGATGGAAGTGCACCATCTGCCGGGTGTAGCGCTCCCAGTCGCGTTGCCCGTACGAGTCGTCAGCGGCGTCCTGCAGCGCCTGCAGAGCCATTTGATTGTCCGCCTCCAACTGCTCGAATCGGCCCGGTCGGCCCTTCTCCATCGCCCGGACCCAGTTGGAGTGGCCGACGG
This sequence comes from Streptomyces sp. NPDC047982, assembly GCF_043204165.1. NCBI lineage: Bacteria > Bacillati > Actinomycetota > Actinomycetes > Kitasatosporales > Streptomycetaceae > Streptomyces > Streptomyces sp. NPDC047982. Next base: position 113,557 of record NZ_JBIDBS010000008.1, read on the forward strand.
TGACCAGCAGGTCGTCGCCGACCTCGGCCCGCAGGTACTCCAGATCGTCCTTGCCCTGAACCTTGTTGCCGACGACCCTCAGCGCGACCCCGAAGTCCCGCGCGTACTCCTTGTACTGGCGGTAGACCGAGACGCCCTTCCGGGTCGGTTCGGCGACCAGGAAGGTCATGTCGAAGCGGGTGAACATCCCGGAGGCGAACGAGTCCGATCCGGCCGTCATGTCGACGACGACGTAGTCGTCGGGGCCGTCGACGAGGTGGTTGAGGCAGAGTTCCACCGCACCGACCTTGGAGTGGTAGCAGGCCACGCCCAGATCCGACTCGGTGAACGGCCCGGTGGCCATCAGCCGGATCTCCCCGTCGTCGAGCCGGACCGTGCGCGCGCACGCTTCGTAGACCGGGTTGTTCTCGCGGATGCGCAGCAACCGCGAACCCTCGCCCGGCGGAGTTGTCTTGATCATCGTCTCGGCGGAGGCGATCCGAGGATTGCTGCCGCGCAAATACTCCTTGATCAGGAGTAGATGGGCTCCCATGGCCGGCAGGGCTGCGGCCTCCTGGTCGTCGAGGCCGAGAGCGGCCCCGAGATGCTGGTTGATGTCGGCGTCCACCGCGACGACATGGGCTTCATTGGCTGCGAGGTGGCGGATGAAGAGCGAGGACAGCGTCGTCTTGCCACTGCCGCCCTTGCCTACGAAAGCGATCTTCATGTTCACCTAGGGTAGCGCCATGACAGCGGTGCGCTGTCATGCCTCGTGAAGAAGCCCACTCCTGGCTGTTGTCGGGGTGGTAGGCGCGTAGCCTCGTTACTTATGAGTACGACTGCGCCCGATCCGCTCGCCGCTCTGAGTGCCCTGCAGGGCGTCGCCGAGGCGGTGGACTCCGTACGCAAGTCCGTGGACCGGGTCTACGGTCACCGCATCATGAGGCGCCGGAGCAATGAGGTCACTGCCGAAGCGGCACTGCGTGGCGCCCGCGGCTCGGCAGCGCTGTCCGGTGCCGACTGGAACCTGGAGGAGGTGCGCCGACGCAGCGACTTCAGTGGTGACGACGAGGCACGTGTTGTCGGCGCGGCCCTGAGGCTCACTGCCGAAGCGGGCCAACTGCTCTCGATCTGGCGGCAGTCACCGTTGCGGGTGCTGGCGCGGTTGCATCTGGTCGCGGCTGGACGGGCGCAGCCCGAGGACGCCGTCGGCCGACCGCGGCTCGCGGGTGAAGGCGTCGACGAGCCGCTGATCGAGGCGCCACTGCCCGACGCCGACGAGGTGGCGGGGCGACTGGACGGACTTTCCGGATTGATCCTTTCGGGGACTGCTGCGCCCGCGCTGGTGACGGCGGCGGTCGTGCACGGTGAACTTCTGGCCCTGCGTCCTTTCTGCTCGCACAACGGCCTCGTCGCCAGGACCGCCGAGCGGATCGTCCTGATCGGGAGCGGGCTCGACCCCAAGTCGATCTGTCCCGCCGAGGTGGGGCACGCGGAGCAGGGGCGAGCGGCGTATGCGGCGGCGTTCGAGGGGTATCTGTCGGGGACGCCGGCCGGGATGGCGACCTGGATCGCGCACTGCGGAAAGGCTGTGGAACTGGGCGTCAGAGAAACAACGGCGGTCTGTGAGGCGCTGCAGCGCGGAGCTGCGTGACCCGGCGGCGAGGTCCGTACGGGTGGGGTGACGAGCCCGTAAGGCGCGGTGACGGGCCCGAGAACCGGGATCGGATGCGCTGGACGAGAGAGGCGGCGTCTCGTTCCTGGGGCGAGGCGCTTGCATCTACGTAACTTCATGACGGTGGCCTCGCGGCCGTGAAGGCGCCGTGCAGGGCATGCGGTCGGTCTGTCGTTGGATACTGGCTCGCCGCACAAAGGGCGCGCCCCTCACAAAAGGGTTGCGGCGGTACCGTCCTCGGTACCGCCGCTGGCATGTCCACCCAGTTACCATGCGTCCTCGATATATGCCCATCAGGTCGGGGTCATTGCCCGTTTCCTGGTGCGGCTGGCCCGTAATCGACGGGTCGACGTCGCGTGGGTGCTCGGTTTTCATGCTCGGTCCGTGGGGCCTTCTGTGCGTTACAGGTAATCCTCTCGGATGTCCTTGGTCTCGCGGGCCGTTGAGTCCTTTGTACTCCAGAGCCGGGGTGAGCGGTAGTGGCGGCCGCACTTCTTTACTTTTAGGTTCAATTACGCGTGAGTTGCGCATAAAGGCCGGATCGGTGGGTCGGCCCTGGCTGCCGGGTGAATCCGAGTAACGGCAGATCGAAGGTTCGGCCGCTCGCGCGTTGCGACGCTGGGTGGGCCCCGGGCGGCCGCGCGAGTGGGGTCGGTGAGGCGGCGCCGCCCGGCCTCGTGGCGGGCGCGAGGTGTTGAACCCCCGCGTCGGTGGTTCGTGTGGGACGTCGTGCTGGTTGTCGGTCCTCGTGCCCGCTGTCAGAGGGAGGCCGAGGTGCTCCGGCGGCGGGAGGTGTACCAGACGAGCCCCGCCGTGACGGCGGCCGCGCCCACTGCTGCTGCCGCGACCAGCGCCGGGCGCGGAGGCATCGCGAAGGCGGGCAGTCGCTGCTTGAGGCGGACCGGGCGGTCGAAGACGAGAATCGGCCACTCGCGAAGGGTCGCTTCCCGTCGCAGGGCGCGGTCAGGATTCACCGCGTGGGGGTGCCCGACGGACTCCAGCATCGGTACGTCCGTCACGGAGTCGCTGTAGGCGTAGCAGCGCGAGAGGTCGTACCCCTCCGACACAGCGAGCGCCTTGATCGCCTCGGCCTTCGTCGGCCCGTAGGCGTAGTACTCCACTGCGCCGGTGAAGCAGCCGTCGTCACCGACGACCATTCGGGTGGCGACGACCCGGTCGGCACCGAGCAGCTCGCCGATCGGTTCGACGACCTCCGCACCCGAGGTGGAGACGATCACCACATCGCGTCCGGCGGTGTGGTGCTCTTCGATGAGCGTCGCCGCCTCGTCGTAGATGATCGGGTCGATCAGGTCGTGCAGGGTCTCGGCGACGATTTCCTTGACTTGCCGGACGTTCCAGCCCTTGCATAGCGCAGAGAGATATTCCCGCATCCGTTCCATCTGGTCGTGATCTGCACCTCCGGCAAGGAACACGAACTGCGCGTACGCGGTGCGCAGTACAGCGCGGCGGTTGATCAGTCCGCCGCGGTAGAAGGACTTGCTGAAGGTCAGCGTCGAAGACTTCGCAATGACCGTCTTGTCCAGGTCGAAGAAGGCTGCTGTGCGCGGCAAGAAGCGGTTTTCCACAACGCAGAGCATAGGCGCCCACCATTCGGCGTAAACTCCGGCGCGTGGGTTTGCCTGAGAACGCTCTCGGGTACACCATGGAAGTCACGGATCGTTCGCGACCGTGCTAACCCGGTCCGGCTCCTCCCCCCCCGAGTCGGCCGTGGGGACGACCCCCGCTCTCCCCCCCGGCGGGGGTCGTCGCATGTCCGGGCACGTTTGTGTCGCACGGAATCAAGCATTCTGTCTCCGTTTCGGGTGAGCCGGCCCGCTTCCGGCTCCGGCTCCTACATCTTGATCCGTCACGTTCGGTGACGGAAGGGATGCTCTCCGGAAGTCATCGGTATGGGTGACGGAGTTATTCACAGGGGCGGAGTTGTCCACAGTTTTTGAGCAAGATCCACAGGATTTCCGGAAGCGCTGCACGGTGATTCCAGCCGCGAAGTCCGCGGGTTGCGGAATCGACGACCTCGGAACCTTCCGAGATCGTCGCGAATCGCGATGAACGTGCAGTGAGAAGGGGGCGGAGATCGTGGCTGAACCCATCGCTCGGGACCGTCTGTCGGCCGTCGGAGCACGGCCGGGCGGACCGTTGATCGTGACCGAGGACGTGGAACTCCTCGATGATCTGCTGCGGCTGTGCGCGGCAGCCGGAGCGGAACCGGAAGTTCATCACTCGTTGCCCGAGCGCAGGGGTGGCTGGGAACAGGCCCCGATGGTTCTTGTGGGGGACGACGCCGCGCGGAGGTGCCGCGGGGCGGTGCGCAGGCGCGGGGTGATGCTCGTCGGGCGGGACGAGGATGCCCCGGACGTCTGGCGCAGTGCCGTGGAGATCGGCGCCGAATATGTGCTGAGGCTGCCCGAATCGGAAGGGTGGCTCGTCGACCAGATCGCCAATGCGGCGGAGGGTGTCGGCCGGCCCGCGCTCACGGTCGGGGTGATAGGCGGACGAGGCGGCTCCGGGGCATCCACATTGGCCTGTGCCCTTGCGGTGACCGCGGCCAGGGCGGGGCGGCGATCCATGCTGATCGACGGAGACCCGCTCGGTGGAGGCATCGATGTGCTGCTCGGCGGCGAGCGGGCCGAGGGCATGCGGTGGCCGGATTTCGCCCAATCCAAGGGGAGGGTCGGCGCCGGAGCGCTGGAGGAGTCGCTGCCGACGCTGCATGGGCTGCGGGTGCTCAGCTGGGGGCGCGACGACTGTGTGGTCATCCCGCCGCAGGCCATGCGGGCGGTCCTGGCGGCGGCGCGAAGGCTCGGCGGCGTCGTGGTCGTGGATTTGCCGCGCCGGATCGACGAGTCGGTGGCCGAGGCGCTCGCCCAGTTGGACCTCGGGCTGCTGGTGGTGCCCGGGGAACTCCGCGCAGTCGCGGCGGCCAAGCGGGTGGCATCGACGGCTGGGATGATCCTGGACGACCTGCGTGTGGTGGCCCGCGGTCCCTACGCGGCGGGCCTTGATGAGCGGTGGGTGGCGCAGGCGCTGGGGCTGCCGCTCGCCGGTGAACTCCCGCTCGATGCGGGGTTGTCGGCTGCTCAGGAGAGCGGGGATCCTCCCGGTGGCGGTCGGCGTGACCCACTGGCCAGATTCTGCGCGGCGTTCTGGGATCGGGCGTCGTTTCCGGACGGTGCGGCGGGGCTCGGTGTGGGAGGCGCGTCATGACCGAGATGCTGCTCGACGCCGTACGGCAGCGGCTGGCACAGAGCGGTACGGCGCCGACGCCCGCCGGTGTGGCGGCCGCACTGCGAGCACAAGGGCGATTGCTCGGAGATGCCGAAGTGCTTTGCGCAGCCGACGAGTTGCGCGGCGAGCTGGTAGGGGCCGGGGTGCTGGAGCCGCTTCTCGCCGACCCGGCGGTGACGGACGTGCTCGTCTCCGCGCCGGACCGGGTGTGGGTGGACCGGGGCGGCGGGCTCGAACTCACCGGGGTGACCTTCCGGGATGCCGCCGCGGTGCGCAGACTGGCGCAGCGGTTGGCAGCGGTGGCGGGGAGACGACTGGACGACGCCCGGCCCTGGGTGGACGCCAGGCTGCCGGACGGCACCCGCATGCACGCCGTTCTGCCGCCGGTGTCCGTCGGATCGACGTCTCTGTCGCTGCGTGTCGTGCGGCCCAGGGCCTTTGCACTGACGGAACTGGTCGAGGCGGGAACGGTGCCGCCGGGCGGAGACCGGGTGCTGAGGGCATTGGTGGAGGCCCGGGTCTCTTATCTGATCAGCGGTGGGACCGGTGCCGGGAAGACGACGCTTCTGTCGAGCCTGCTGGGCGCGGTCGGGGAACGGGAACGGATCGTGCTCGCCGAGGACTCTGCGGAGTTGCGGCCGGACCACCCGCACGTGGTGCGGCTGGAGTCACGCCCTGCCAATCAGGAGGGAGCGGGACGGGTGACCCTGCGCGACTTGGTGCGGCAGGCGCTGCGCATGCGGCCCGACCGGCTGGTGGTCGGGGAGGTGAGGGGTGCCGAGGTCTCGGAACTGCTGGCGGCGTTGAACACAGGGCACGAAGGCGGGTGCGGGACGGTTCACGCGAATGCCGCCGAGCACGTTCCGGCCCGTCTCGAGGCGCTGGGCACAGCGGCGGGGCTGGACCGGACGGCTCTGCACAGCCAGCTGGCGGCGGCGCTGTCGGTGGTCGTCCATCTTGTGCGGGACCGGACCGGGCAACGGCGGATTGCGGAGGTGCACGTCCTGGACAGGAACGCGTCCGGCCTGGTCGTGACCGAGCCCGCGCTGCGCTGGGGCGCCACCGGATTCGTCCGGGAGCGGGGATGGGAGCGGCTGCGGTCGCTGATCGGGGGTGCGCCGTGCGCGGAGGTGTGATGGCGGGACTGGCATCGGGCGCGAACTGCGCGGCGGTCCTGTGTCTTGCGGTGGTGGTCTGGTCGCTGGTGGTGCGGGGCCGGGGGCGGCGCAGGGCCCGGGTGCTGTTCGTGGACGGCGTGGCGAAGTCACCGCTGCACCTGTGGGGCGAGCGGGCATGGGCCCGGCTCCGGAAGCGGTTGCGGGAACGGCAGGAGTGGTCCTGTCTCCCGGTGGCGCTGATCGTCGCGGCGCTGGGGCAGTCCGTGCTTCCGCTCCTGGCCGGCGTGGCGGTGGTTCCCCTGGTGCGGCGGTGGCTGCGACGACGGGCTCTACGGCGGGAACGGGAACGCCGGGCCGACGGGGTGATCGCGTTGTGCAGTGTTGTCGCTGGCGAGTTGCGGGCCGGGCACGAACCGGGAAGGGCGTTGCTCGTCGCGGTGCGAGGCACCGGGGTGCTGGGGGCGGCGGAGGCCGGTGTGTCCGCTGCCGCGCGATTCGGCGGGGATGTGCCGTCGGCACTTGGCCAGGCGGCCCAGGTCCCGGGTCTGGACGGGCTCGTCGGGGTGGCGTCCTGCTGGCGCGTGGCAGTGGACGGGGGCGCGGGTCTTGCGGCGGGACTGGACCGTTTGGAGGGCGCTCTACGGGCTGAGCGGCGCAGACGGGAAGAGCTACGGGCCCAACTGGCCGGAGCGTGGTCGACGGTGGCCGTGCTGGCGCTGCTGCCGGTGCTGGGACTGGGGCTGGGGGCGGCGCTGGGCGCCGAACCGTTGCGGGTGCTGCTCCACACTCCTGCCGGGTTGGCCTGTTTGGCGACGGGTGGGCTGCTGGAGGCGGCTGGGCTCTGCTGGGCCGCTCGGATCGTACGAGCGGCGGAGACGGCATGAACGGGGCGACCGGCGGAGCCGCCCACGGGGTGGCGGTCGTGTCGGCCGCTGCGGGCGCGGCCGTGTATCTGGCACTCGCCCTGGTGGGACAGCGACGAAAGCGTGCGGGGCGCCGCCGGGGCGCGCTGATGCTGGGCGCCGGTCCGGAGAAGCGCGGACGCAGACGGACGGTGCCCGGGGGCCGGGGAAAGGAGTGGGTGGCGCCGGTGGGCGCCGCCGTGGCGGGCGTGGTTCTGGTTGGTGGCCTGCCAGGGGGCATGGCCGGCCTGGTGGCGGCGTACGGCGCCCGGCGGTGGCAGCGGAACCGGTGCCGCAGGAAACCGGGGCCGGACGCCGTGGAGACGGCGGAGGCGGTGCGGCAGCTGCCGCTTGCGGCGGACCTCCTGGCCGCCTGCATCTCCGCCGGTGCCGGGCCGAGGGAGGCGGCGGAGGCCGTGGGGGAGTCGCTGGGAGGACCGGTGGGAGTGCGATTGGCACGGACCGCTGCGGAGATCCGGCTGGGCGCTGAACCCGCGGCGGCTTGGGGAAGGTTCGGCGAGATACCCGGTGCCCGAGCCCTGTCCCGCTGCCTGGACCGGGCAGGCGCGACCGGTGCGCCGGCAGCGGAACCGGTGGCGCGGCTGGCCGAGGCGATGCGGGCGGAGCGGGTGAGCGTGGCAGTGGCGCGTGCGCAGCGGGCCGGCGTGCTGATCACCGCGCCGGTGGGGCTCTGCTTCCTTCCTGCCTTCCTGTCCGTCGGGGTGGCACCGGTGGTGCTCGGTCTGGCGGCCGGGCTGCTGCAGGCCGGCTGACATGGAGCGGTTCGTGCCTCTCCATTCGACACGGACTCATGCGAATCGATACGGGCTGACGTGAATCAGCAAGATCAATGTGAATCGATGTGAAACAAGCATTTTGTGGGGGTTGAAATGGCACAGCGAATCAGTAGCTGGGTGCGGGGGCTGATGCGCCGGATCCGGTCGGACAACGGAATGACGACATCCGAGTACGCGGTGGGGACGATCGCGGCCTGTGCGTTCGCGGCGGTGCTCTACAAGGTGGTCACCAGCCAGCCGGTCATGTCCGCGCTGCAGTCACTGCTGAAGAACGCGCTCGATGCGAAGTTCTAGGGACGACCGGGGTACAGCGGGCGGAGACCGTTCCGGGACCGCTGGCAGGAGCGGGGACCGGGGCGCGGTGACGGCGGAGGCGGCCATGGCGGTTCCTGTACTGGTGGTGTTCGCCCTGTCGCTGGTGTGGGCGTTGATGGCGGCCTCGGCCCAGATCCGATGCGTGGACGCGGCCAGGGCCGGGGCGAGGGCGGCGGCCCGCTCGGAACCGGAGGCCCAGGCGCTGGAGGCCGCCCGTGCGGCGGCACCCGGCGGAGCAGAGGTCTCGATGGAACGGACCGGCGAGCTGTGGCGGGTGCGGGTGGCGGCGCCCGCGCCCGGCCTCGGCCCGCTGGCCCTGACACTTCACGCGGAGGCGGCGGCACTGGCCGAGGACACGGTGGGGGCGGGGTCGTGACCGGTGAAGGCGTCGTGATCGGTGGAGGAGGAAAGTGGAAGGCCGTTGTTGTCGGCGGGCCGAGCCCTCATGGGGGTGGCGGTCCCGGGCCCGGTCCTCGGTACGTCCCGGTACCGGGCGGTGCACCAGTGCCGGGCTGTGGACCGGCTCGGGGGCGTGAAACGGTCCTCGGCCGTGAATCCGTCCCGGGCCGGATCGGGGTTCCGGGGCCAGGACCGGCCCGGGGACGGGCGGGCCGGGACGAAGGGCTGGCCACGGTGTGGGTGGCGATGACGACCGCGACCCTGTGCGTGGTGTTCGCCGGCGTGCTGGCGCTCGGACAGGTGGTGGTCGTCAGACACCGGGCCGGGGGAGCGGCGGACCTTGCGGCCTTGGCAGCTGCCGACCGGGCCCTGCGAGGAACCGAGCAGGCATGCGAGGCGGCAGAGAAGGTGGCTGCGGTGCAGGGGGCGACGGTGGTGCGGTGCACGGTGCACGGGGAGATTGCCGACGTCACGGCCCGGGCGGCTTTCGGGCCGTACGAACCGGCGGTCAGGGCTCGGGCCGGCCCTCCGGCAGCTTCTCCTGGACCTCCGGCATCGGCGACGGTTCCGACGGCTGCTCCTGGCCCCTCGGCTCCGTCCGCCCTGGCTCCGCCGCCCCCGGATGTGTCGCCTCCGGTGGTGACGGGGGATTCAGGGGTGCCGGGGGACCTGAATCCCCCCGCGCCGGTGGAGCGAACCGGAGGAGTTCGCCGAGGAGGCGCACGGCACCGCGCTTGTGCAACGGATCGTTGCCGTTGCCGCACTTGGGGGACTGGATGCAAGAGGGACAGCCCGCCTCGCATTCGCAGGACGCGATGGCCTCGCGCGTCGCGGACAGCCATGCACGGGCGGTGTGGAAGGCCCGTTCGGCGAATCCGGCGCCGCCCGGGTGGCCGTCGTACACGAAGACCGTGGGCAGCAGGGTGTCCGGGTGCAGCGGCACGGAGACGCCACCGATGTCCCACCGGTCGCAGGTGGCGAAGAGCGGCAGCATCCCGATGGAGGCGTGCTCGGCAGCGTGCAGGGCGCCACCCAAGATCTCCGGGTTGATGCGGGCGGCGTCGAGCTGGTCCTCCGTGACCGTCCACCACACGGCGCGGGTGCGCAGGGTACGGGGCGGCAGCTCCAGCTTGGTCTCCCCGAGCACCTCGCCCGTGATCAGCTTGCGACGCAGAAAGGAGACGACCTGGTTGGTGACCTCCACGGATCCGTAGCAGAGCCGTCCGTCGCCCCACGGGACCTCGGTGTCGGTCTCAAGGACGGTGATGGATGTGGTGTCGCGGGCGGTCGTCGAGTACGGCGGTGTCGCCTCCTCGACCAAGGCCACCGAGTCCTCCAGGTCCAGCTTCCGGACGAGGTAGGTACGGCCCTGGTGGAGGTGGACGGCACCTTCGTGGACGGCGGTGTGCGCGGCGGCCTCGTCGACCGTGCCCAGCAGTCGGCCGGTGCCTTCCTCGACGATCTGCATGGGGCGGCCGCCCCCGCCCCGGATGTCGGTGAGATCGGCGGCGCGTTCGCGACGGGTCCAGTGCCAGCCCGATGCCCGTCTGCGCAGCAGCTTGGCGGCCTCCAACTGCGGCAGCAGCCCGGCCGCGGCCGGGCCGAAGAGCTCCAGATCCGGTTCGGTCAGCGGGAGCTCCGCGGCAGCGGCGCACAGGTGCGGGGCGAGGACGTACGGGTTGTCCGGGTCGAGGACGATCGATTCCACGGGCTGCTGGAACAGCGCCTCGGGGTGGTGGACGAGGAAGGTGTCCAGCGGGTCGTCGCGGGCCACCAGGACGGCCAGGGCGCCTCGGCCGGAGCGTCCGGCGCGACCGGCCTGCTGCCACAGCGACGCCCTCGTGCCCGGGTAGCCGGCGATGACGACGGCGTCCAGGCCGGAGACGTCGACGCCGAGTTCCAGGGCGGTGGTGGCGGCCAAGCCGAGGAGTCGGCCGGAGTGCAGGGAACGTTCCAGCGCGCGGCGCTCTTCGGGAAGGTACCCCCCTCGGTAGGCGGCGACCCGGGCCGGCAGGGAGCGGTCCACCTCGGCGAGGCGTTCCTTGGCGATGACGGAGATCAGTTCGGCGCCGCGGCGGGAGCGTACGAAGGCCACCGAGCGGACGCCCTGGACGGTGAGGTCGGTGAGGAGATCGGCGGCCTCGGCGATGGCGGTACGGCGCACGGGCGCGCCCTTCTCGCCGTGCAGTTCGGTCAGGGGCGGCTCCCACAGGGCGAAGACCAGTTCGCCGCGGGGCGAGGAGTCGTCAGAGACCTCCTTGACGGGGAGCCCGGTGAGGCGGCTCGCCGCGATGGCCGGTTCCGCGGCGGTGGCCGAGGCCAGGAGGAAGACCGGGTTCGCCCCGTAGCGGTCGCACAGACGGCGCAGCCGCCGTACGACCTGGGCGACGTGGGAGCCGAAGACGCCTCGGTAGGTGTGGCACTCGTCGATGACGACGTAGCGCAGGGCGCGCAGGAAGGAAGACCAACGGGGGTGGGAGGGAAGTATCCCGCGATGCAGCATGTCGGGGTTGGTCAGGACGTGATTGGCGTACTGGCGCACCCATTCGCGTTCTTCGACCGGAGTGTCGCCGTCGTACACCGCGGGCCTGATGGCGTTGCCGAGGGGCGCCGCGAGTTCCTTCACGGCGCGCCTCTGATCGGCGGCCAGGGCCTTGGTGGGGGCGAGGTACAGAGCGGTCGCGCCCCGGCCGTTCGGGGCCTCGGAACCGTCGAGCAGAGCGGTGAGCACGGGGGCCAGATAGGCCAGCGACTTCCCGGACGCCGTGCCCGTGGCGATGATCACGGAATCGCCGTCCAGGGCGTGCTCGGCGGCCACCGCCTGGTGCACCCAGGGGTGGTCGATTCCGGCCCGTCGGATCGCGGCGATCACTTCTGGCCGGATGCGATCGGGCCAGGAGGCATGGGTTCCCGCACGCGGGGGCAAGTGCTCCGTATGAGTGATGCGCGCGGACCGGCCCGCCGCTGCGGTGAGCCGGTCGAGGACCATGGCGGGAGAGGGGCCGGAGTCCGTGTTCCCGGGCGGTCGACTGGGGCGGTGATTCTTGGCCATCGGCACCGAGTGTGTCACTGGCGTGACGGACAATGGTCCCAAGGCGTCGTGCATGGCTGCTGGTAAGTGATTGAATGCCATCGCGGCTGGCGATCCGTCCCCTGGCTCCGCCGGGGAGACCGAGGGGCGACCGCTCGATAGCAAGGTGCTGGAGGATCCGTGGACCTGTCCTTGTCGACACGCAATGTGTCCGGCCCTGGTGGCGACCGTACGGTCGTCGAGGTCGGTGGCGAGATTGATGTGTATACCGCGCCCAAGCTGCGCGAGCAGTTGGTCGAGTTGGTGAATGACGGCAGCTACCACCTGGTTGTCGACATGGAGGGCGTCGATTTCCTCGACTCCACCGGCCTCGGCGTGCTCGTGGGTGGCCTGAAGCGTGTCCGGGCCCATGAGGGCTCGCTGCGCCTGGTGTGCAACCAGGAGCGCATTCTCAAGATCTTCCGGATCACTGGTCTGACCAAGGTGTTCCCGATTCACACCACGGTCGACGAGGCGGTCGCGGCCACCGACTGACGGTCCGGTCCGCCCCGATACGTCTGGACCGTCGCCGATCCGCGTCCGCTTCAGTGACCGGATCGGCCGACAGCCGTCGGTCCGGCACGCGACAGGCGTATCCGTCGGCCCGGCGTACCGGTCGGCCCGACAGGCGGTCTGTACGGAACGTATGCGTCCAGCGACCGTCTGTCGGTGCATGCCGATGAGTGCAGGCCTCCGCTCGGGCACGCCGTGGCGTCGGGCGCGCCGGCAGCCGGGATGCCGGAAGCCGGGCACGCAGGCAGTGGTCGTTCCCGTCGGCCGGAGGGTGTTCGGCCCGGAGTAACCGGGTGTCACGACTGGCCGGAAACTTACTGGTCGGTCGGACATCTGCCGGTTGGCAGGACAACAGCCGACGGACCAGGCATCCGTCGGTCGACCGGTGAGGTGACCGACGGCACCCTGCCGAGTGGCGTTCGGCGTTCGCTGGTCGGCCGTGCGGCCTGACCAGTGGTCGGTGGTCGGCCGTTCCGCATGGTCTGCGTGGAGAGTGCGCCTTCGGACCGTTCGTGACCGGCTGACCGGCTGACCGGTCGGTAGGCAGGCTTGACCGGCCGGTCGATCGGGGCCGCGAGCCCGGACCGTCGTGCGGTCGGCGGTTGCATGTCGCCAGTGGCGGACGTCCGATAGCCGATGGGGTGCCCTTCGGTCGACGGGCTCGTCCGGCGAGACGGGAAGCGGTCGGACAGGTCGAAGCCAGTGCCGTGCGAAGGCCCGGACAAAGAGCCGGACGAAGGAACCGGGCACGGGAATGGGCGCGGAAACCGCCGGACGCGGGACAGACGCCTGGCAGTCTGGAGGCCGACCCGACCATGGCCGAAGTGAAGACCCGAGGAAAACCGGAAGAAGAGCCGGAGCGGCGGGCAGTGTGCCCGGGCTCCCAGGATGCACGCCCGTACGTCTGAGGGGGATCGCATGGCCACCGTTGAACTCCGCTTCAGTGCCCAGCCCGAACACGTCAGGACGGCGCGCCTCGTGGCCGCCGCCGTGGCGCGTCGCGCAGGGGTCGATGAAGCCGTGCTCGACGAGGTCCGACTCGCCGTCGGTGAAGCCTGCAGCCGCGCCGTGGGGCTGCACCGCAGTCATGGCATCACCGCTCCCGTCTCCGTCGCTCTGACCGAGGAGGAGAAGTCCTTCTCCATCGAGGTCGGGGACGAGGTGCCTGGCCCGGGGGCGGAACTCCCTCCCGGCGCGGGCCTCGACGAGTCGGAGTCCGGCACCGAGGTCGACGGCGAGGACGAGATGGGCCTCGCGGTCATCAGCGGCCTCGTCGACGACGTGGAGGTCAGATCGGGAATCAACGGCGGAGTGATCCGTATGACCTGGCCGAGGACGCCCGCGCCGGTTCTTCCCTGAAGCGAGTGCCGTAGCCGTCACGGCGGCGGCCCGCCGCCCAACTCGGTCGGAGTCCCCGTTCGTGCCGATGTCTTGATCCGCCCTATGAGCTCCTAGCACGATCTTCGATCTTGTCTAGGTGCGCTGGTCGGGCGTGAGCGGGGAATGATTCCGCCGCTCACGGGGTGTGGCGAGCTGACATGGATCGTTGGCAACGACTTGAGTGCGCCGATCGAGCCGTTACCGCCGCCCTGGCCCGAGAATGCGCCCGGCCCGAGACCGGTGCCTGACCGGCTGTGTCCGCAGCGCATCTTGTACGTGCTCGACAACGACATCAGCCGGCAAGCCGCCGCTGGAGCTGGGCTTCGGCTCCGGGCAGACGTGCCGACGTCGGCCGGGCCGTGGCACGCCGCGGGGATCTTCGACCGTCTGCGTCAGGTCCTGCCTGGCGAACTGCACGCGGCAGGTGAGCTGGACTGGTCGCGAGCCTGCGTGGGTGCCTCCCGCACCCGCGCGAAAAGGGGGCGAAGCCACGAGCCTGTCACCGGTCGACCGCGGGAAGCCGGGCCTTTACATTTCCGTGTGGTCGGTCGTCCGCGGGAAAATGACTCTGTCGCATTACTGCATTCGGAGCGATCTGCGACCCCGATCTTTTATCGATCCGGTCATGAACGTCAATCACATTTGCAGCACACTGTTTTGCTCGGTCCTTTCTCCCTACAATTCGTCCACGTCTTGAGCGCTGAGCGTCAAGGAGGACGTATGGCGGAGATCTTCAACACCCCACTGGCAGGACTGGCGCAAGATTCCGCACTTTCCGCGCGTTCGGGCCAGCCGTCTTCTTTCGCGGCCGCGGTGCTCACCGATGACAATCGCGTCATCGTGGTCGTCGTCGCGGCTGTGGCCGTCGCCGCGCTGGTCGTCGCCCGGTTGCTGTTGCGGCAGGTGCTGGCGGCGGGCGAGGGGACCGACCGGATGAAGGAGATCGCTGCCGCTGTTCAGGAGGGCGCGAATGCGTACCTGGGGAGGCAGTTGCGTACCGTCGGAGCCTTCGCGGTCGTGGTCTTCTTCCTGCTCCTTGTGCTTCCGGCCGACAACTGGTCGCAGCGCGCGGGCCGCTCGCTCTTCTTCTTGGTGGGTGCGCTTTTCTCGGCGACCACCGGATACATCGGCATGCGCCTCGCCGTACGCAGCAATGTCCGCGTGGCTGCCGCTGCGCGTGAGGCGACTCCGGAAGAAGGCGAACCGGAAAAGGACCTCACCACCGTTTCACACAAAGCGATGAAGATCGCTTTTCGTACCGGTGGTGTGGTCGGCATGATCACCGTGGGGCTCGGGCTGCTCGGGGCCTCCTGCGTCGTGCTCGTCTACGCCGCCGAAGCGCCGAAGGTGCTGGAAGGCTTCGGGCTCGGTGCCGCGCTCATCGCCATGTTCATGAGGGTCGGTGGTGGCATCTTCACGAAGGCCGCGGACGTCGGGGCCGACCTCGTCGGCAAGGTCGAGCAAGGAATCCCGGAGGATGACCCGCGCAACGCCGCCACCATCGCCGACAACGTGGGCGACAACGTCGGCGACTGCGCGGGCATGGCGGCCGACCTCTTCGAGTCGTACGCCGTGACGCTCGTGGCCGCGCTCATTCTCGGGACGGCCGCCTTCGGGGACTTCGGGCTGGCCTTCCCGTTGATCGTTCCGGCGATCGGAGTGCTCACCGCGATGATCGGGATCTTCGCGGTGGCCCCGCGGCGCGCGGATCGCAGCGGAATGACGGCCATCAACCGCGGCTTCTTCGTCTCCGCCGTGATCTCGCTGGCGCTGGTGGCCGCAGGCGCCTTCGCCTACCTGCCGTCCTCATACGCGGAGCTGGACGGTGTCACCGACACCGCCATCACCTCGCACGGCGGGGACCCGCGGGTCTTCGCCCTGGTCGCGGTGGCCATCGGGATCGTGCTCGCCGCCCTGATCCAGCAGCTGACGGGTTACTTCACCGAGACGAACCGGCGTCCCGTCGGGGACATCGGCAAGTCCTCGCTGACCGGCCCGGCCACCGTCGTGCTCGCCGGCATCTCCGTCGGACTGGAGTCCGCCGTCTACGCGGCGCTGCTGATCGGCCTGGCCGTCTATGGGGCGTTCCTGCTCGGCGGCGCGTCGATCATGCTGGCGCTCTTTGCGGTGGCCCTGGCGGGTACGGGGCTGCTCACGACCGTCGGGGTCATCGTGGCCATGGACACGTTCGGGCCGGTCTCCGACAACGCGCAGGGCATCGCGGAGATGTCCGGTGATGTCACGGGCGCCGGCGCGCAGGTCCTCACCGACCTGGACGCCGTTGGCAACACCACGAAGGCCATCACCAAGGGCATCGCCATCGCCACCGCCGTCCTCGCGGCGGCGGCGCTGTTCGGCTCGTACCGCGGCGCGATCGCAGGGGCGGTGGACGACGCGGGGGCCGGGACCGGGGCGATGTCGCTCAGCCTGGACATCTCGCAGCCCAACAACCTGGTGGGTCTGATGCTGGGCGCCGCGGTCGTCTTCCTCTTCTCCGGACTGGCGATCAACGCGGTGTCCAGGTCCGCCGGGGCCGTGGTCCACGAGGTGCGGCGGCAGTTCCGCGAGCATCCCGGGATCATGGACCGGGGCGAGAGGCCGGAGTACGGACGCGTCGTCGACATCTGCACCAAGGACGCCTTGCGCGAGCTCGCCACGCCCGGCCTGCTCGCCGTGCTGGCACCGATTGCCGTCGGGTTCACGCTCGGGGTCGGGCCACTCGGTTCGTATCTCGCGGGCGCCATCGGCGCGGGAACGCTGATGGCGGTGTTCTTCGCCAACTCGGGTGGCGCCTGGGACAACGCCAAGAAGCTCGTCGAGGACGGCCGGCACGGCGGCAAGGGCAGCGAGGCCCATGCCGCGACCATCATCGGTGACACGGTCGGCGACCCGTTCAAGGACACCGCGGGGCCGGCCATCAACCCCCTGCTGAAGGTGATGAACCTGGTCGCGCTGCTCATCGCCCCGGCGGTGGTGCAGTTCAGCTACGGGCAGGACGCGAGCCCGGTGGTCCGGGCGGTGGTCGCGGCGCTCGCCGTCGTCGTCATCGTGTGCGCGGTCCGCGTCTCCAAGCGGCGGGGCATCGCCGTCGGGGACGAGGAGGGACCGGGTGGCGGGGACGGAGGTGGCGACAGCCACGCCCGGCCCGGTCGGGCGGCCGTTTCGTGAGGCGGTGAGAGGTTCGGATCCACGGCCGAGTGGACGAAGGGGGCTGATGACCCGTCGGCCGGCCGGCGCTGCACGCTGGATGATCGGCCAGTCGGGTGGCCTGGCCGGCCTCGGTGGCGATGGCGGCGTCGGCCTTGGTGCCGGTGCCGGTGCCGTGGTCCGTGTCGCGCGGCGGTGCGTGTCGGCGTAGAGGCGCGGCGGTGCGTGGGGACGCGGTGCAGTGGTGACCTGATGGTGCGTGCGTGGGGATGTGGTGCGGCGGCGGTGCGGTGGTGGCCTGGTGGTGTGGCGGTGCGGTGCTGTGGCTGGTTGCAGGGGTGGTTCCCGGGTTGTTCGCTACGAGCATGCCCGTGTACCCGTACGCATGTATGCATGCATGCGTGTTCGTATCGTTTTCGCTCGGTTGTTCCTGTGCTCGACGGCTGAGTGGGTGAGTTGTATCTCCCTCATTCCTCTTGGTGCAAATGGCTGCAAAAGGCCATCTGTCGGACGTACGGCACCCGGATGGAGGGCGTCCGGCGTGTAAGTTCCGGGGCCGAGAGTCTTGGAAGGGACCGATCCGGTGAACAAGAAGCTTGCGGCCGCACTGTCCGGCGGTGCGGTACTGGTACTCACGTTGTCGGGCTGTGGGGGCGACGACCAGAGCGAAAAGGTGAACGCCTGGGCCAAGAAGGTCTGCGACCAGGTCCAGCCCCAGCTGCAGAAGATCGCGAACGCCAACGCCGCCATCCAGCAGCAGACCGCCGACAACAGCAAGCCCGCCGATGTCCAGAA
The DNA here is from genome assembly GCF_043204165.1 of Streptomyces sp. NPDC047982. Lineage (NCBI taxonomy): Bacteria > Bacillati > Actinomycetota > Actinomycetes > Kitasatosporales > Streptomycetaceae > Streptomyces > Streptomyces sp. NPDC047982. Next base: position 130,893 of record NZ_JBIDBS010000008.1, read on the forward strand.
GACCGACTCGGCTGCCTTCCAGCAGATCTCGCAGGCGTACAAGGCGCTGGGCAAGGCCGTCGAATCGGCGGGCCCGCCGCCTGTCGAAAAGGGTGAGACCACACACAAGGACGCCGTGAAGGAGCTCAACACCTCCTCCGCGGCGTACGCGGACCTGCAGAAGAAGGTCGACGCCCTCGACGCGAAGGACCAGGCGAAGTTCGCCGACGGCCTCAAGGACATCGCGGACGAGCTGAACAAGATCAGCACGAATGGCGACGAGGCCCTGAAGCGGCTTCAGTCCGGCGAGGTCGCCACCGCGATGGCGAAGCAGAAGGGCTGCCAGAAGCCGACGGCCTCGGTGCCGCCGAAAACCACCTCCCCCGGGCCGGGCGCCCCGGCGTCGTCCTCGTCGCCCAGCAAGGAAGCGTGACCGGTCGGCCCGGTGCTCTCCGAACGGCCTGAACAGTCCGATGGGTGCCGGGCCGCTGCTGTTGTCGGTGGGAGCGGACACAATGGTCGGGTGAGTACGACCCGCCTTCCCGCGCCCGATCGTTCGCCCCGGCTCCGCGAAGCCCTGCTCGCCGCCGCCTTCACCGCCGACGGGCTCCTGGACCTGCTCGGTGCGCCCGCCTATGCCGCGCTCGCCCGCAGCGAGACGGTTCCGGCGCTGCGTGCCACCCGGGGGGCGTCCCCGCTCGACACCCTGGTGCGGCTCTTCCTGCTCCAGCAAGCCGTCCCCTACGAGCGGGCCCGAGCCGCGCTTCCGCTGGCGGAGTGCATGGAGGACGGCTGGGTGGTCCGCGCCGGTGACGAGGTGCGGGCCGCGGTCGACGTGCGTCCGTACAGCGGGCCCGAGGGGCAGGACTGGTACATCGTCTCCGACGTGGGCTGCTCCGTCGGCGGCGCGGGCGGCATCGGTTCGCGGGAGGAGGGCGTGGTCCTCGGAGTCGGCGGGGCGTCCACCACCCTCGCCGGGATCACCGTCCGTACGCCGGTCGCCTCCGCGCTCGACATCGGTACCGGCTCCGGCATCCAGGCGCTGCACGCCTCGCAGCACGCCGGTCGGGTGACGGCCACCGATCTCAACCCGCGCGCACTGGAGTTCACCCGGTTGACGCTCGCCCTGTCCGGCGCGCCGACGGCGGACCTGCGCCTGGGCTCCCTGTACGAGCCGGTCGGCACGGAGACGTACGACCTGATCGTCTCCAACCCGCCGTTCGTCATCTCGCCCGGTGCACGCCTCACCTACCGCGACGGCGGCATGGGCGGCGACGACCTGTGCCGGACCCTGGTGCAGCAGACGGGCGACCGGCTCAACGAAGGCGGATACGCCCACTTCCTGGCCAACTGGCAGCACGTGGAGGGCGAGGAGTGGCAGAACCGGCTGAGCTCCTGGGTGCCGTACGGCTGCGACGCCTGGATCGTGCAGCGTGAGGTCCAGGACGTCACGCAGTACGCGGAGCTGTGGCTGCGCGACAGCGGCGACCATCGTACGGACCCCGCGGAGTACGCGGCGCGGTACGGCGCCTGGCTGGACGAGTTCGAGGCCCGCAAGACCAAGAGCGTCGGCTTCGGCTGGATCACCCTGCGGAAGTCCGCCGCGGCCGCCTCGGGGAATCCGTCCATCGTGATCGAAGAATGGCCGCACGCGGTGGAACAGCCGCTCGGACCAGTCGCGCAGGCCCACTTCGCCCGTCAGGACTACCTCCGCGAACAGGACGACGCCGGGCTGCTGGCCGGGAGGTTCACGCTCGCCGCCGAGGTCGTGCAGGAGCAGGTCGGTCTGCCGGGCGCGGAGGACCCCGAGCACGTGGTGCTCCGTCAGAACCGGGGCATGCGGCGCGCGACGAAGGTCGACGCCGTCGGCGCGGGCTTCGCGGGGGTGTGCGACGGGACGCTGCCCGCGGGCCGGATCCTGGACGCGATCGCTCAGTTGATGAACGAGGACCCGGTGTTGCTGCGCGATCGCACCCCGCAGGCGATCCGGTTGCTGGTGGAAGAGGGCTTCCTGCAGCCGGTGCGGCCGGCGGGGTGACGGTGTCGCCGTGATCCGGAGGGGCGGACGGCTGCCGGTGGTGTGGTCGACGCTCCTCGGCGGACTCGTTGCGATCCCCGGCTTATTTCGTTCCGGGGTCGGTTTCGCTCAGGGTCGGTTTCGCTCAGGGTCGGTTTCGCCACGGGTCGGTTTCGCCACGGGTCGGTTTCGGCGGTTCGGTTCCGGTAGCCGTGCCGGGGCCATGCCGCCAGGGGGACGGCTTCGTTCCGGCGAGGGGGCTGTTCTGCTCCGTTCCGGATCGAAGTCGTTCCGGTGCGGGGCACATCTTTGTATGCGGTGAACGTCCTCGTCATCGGCGGCGCCGCGTCTCCCGTCCCGAGGTCCGCCGTTGTGCCTCGTGTTCCGGTTGGCGTCGTGTTCTGGTGGGCGTCGGCCAGCGGGACCGGAGCCGGAGCCGGGGCGGGGCGGGGTCCGGCGTCCGGCTGCTCGGACGGCTCGGCGCTCCGAGCAGCCGCCCGACCTGTCCGTGTCTCCGGACCTGACCGCGTCGCCGGACGCCCCACGGCTCCGGGGCCGCCCCGCCGCCGGGCGTCGGCGCCGCCGTCCGGGCCCGAGCCGAAGGCCGTGCCCGCCGCGGCGGGTGAATCCGGCCATTCACCCAGGGTTCGCGTCCACGACGCCCCGGGGTGACAGCCTCCACCTGACCGGGCGGCACGGGGCCCCGGCCCGAACACCGACAGGGAGGCGGACGGACATGGAGAGCGGACCCGCGGTCCTCGCCGGAACAGTGTTCGCGCTGTTCGGCGCCGCGCTGCTGCTGTGGACGGGGGTGCGCGTGGTGCACCGCGCGCCGGTGGCGCATGGTGTGAATCCCCTCGCTTCCGCCACGCTCGCCACTGTGTTCGGCGTACTTTTTCTCGTTCTCGGTGTGTGGTGCTTCACCCGCATCTGATCCACTTCCCACCGGAAAACCCTTGCGTTTCCGCCGGACCGTCGCCACGCATGGCGGACTCCGCGGGCATCCGGGGAGGCTGCCCGGCGGGACATGGTGAAGACGGCACGAGAACGTGGTGGGGGACACACCGGACGTGGCGAGGAACACGCCCCGAGAGCCCATGTCCCGTGACGGGCAGCCCCCGCCGTCGGGGCAGCGCCGCAGTGGTCGCGAACCGGCAGGCAGCGGCCGTACGCCCCGCGTTCCGGGTACTCCGGGCGGCAGGAATGCCGGGAGTCGGGTTACCGTTCGAGTGGCCGTTGCGGGCTTTTGCCGTTTGACACGGGGGCGGGTTGTACCGTCACACTCCGCAGCGACGGCACCGTCGGCAGCGTCATGCCGCTGCCCGGATGCCCACCGAGCGTCGACCGGAGAGAAGAGCGAAGTTGTCCCCGACCAGCGAGACCGCACAGGGCGGCCGCCGACTCGTCATCGTCGAGTCGCCTGCCAAGGCGAAGACGATCAAGGGCTACCTCGGCCCCGGATACGTCGTCGAGGCGAGCGTCGGGCACATCCGCGACCTGCCGAACGGCGCCGCAGAGGTTCCGGAGGAGTACACCGGCGAGGTCCGGCGGCTCGGCGTCGACGTCGAGCACGACTTCCAGCCCGTCTACGTCGTCAACGCGGACAAGAAGGCCCAGGTCAGGAAGCTCAAGCAGCTTCTCGCCGAGTCCGACGAACTTTTCCTCGCCACCGATGAGGACCGCGAGGGCGAGGCCATCGCGTGGCACCTCCAGGAAGTCTTGAAGCCCAAGGTCCCGGTCCACCGGATGGTCTTCCACGAGATCACCAAGGACGCGATCCGGGCCGCCGTCGCCAACCCGCGCGAGCTCAATCAGCGCATGGTCGACGCCCAGGAGACCCGCCGCATCCTCGACCGGCTCTACGGCTACGAGGTCTCGCCGGTCCTGTGGAAGAAGGTCATGCCGCGTCTGTCGGCCGGCCGTGTCCAGTCCGTGGCGACCCGTCTCGTCGTCGAGCGGGAGCGCGAGCGCATCGCCTTCCGTTCCGCCGAGTACTGGGACCTGACCGGAACGTTCTCCACCGGAACAGGCGCGAACGGGGCCGCCGGCTTCGGTGACGCGGGGCGGGCGGACGCCTCCGCCCCGTCGTCCTTCACCGCCCGCCTCAGCACGGTCGACGGCCGCCGTGTCGCCCAGGGCCGTGACTTCGGTCCGGACGGACGGCTGAAGTCCGGCCCGGTCCAGGTGCTGCACCTGGACGAGGCGAACGCCCGCGCCCTGGCCGCCGCGCTCGCCGACACCGCGTTCACCGTGCGGTCCGTCGAGTCGAAGCCGTACCGCCGTTCCCCGTACGCCCCCTTCCGCACGACGACACTCCAGCAGGAGGCGAGCCGGAAGCTGGGCTTCGGCGCCAAGGCGACCATGCAGGTCGCGCAGAAGCTGTACGAGAACGGCTTCATCACGTACATGCGTACCGACTCCACGACCCTCTCGGACACGGCGGTCGCCGCCGCCCGGGCGCAGGTCACGCAGCTGTACGGCGCCGCCTACCTGCCGGACAGGCCGCGCACGTACGCGGCGAAGGTCAAGAACGCGCAGGAGGCGCACGAGGCGATCCGCCCGTCCGGCGACCGCTTCCGCACCCCGGCCGAGACCGGGCTGACCGGCGACCAGTTCCGGCTCTACGAGCTGATCTGGAAGCGGACCGTCGCCTCCCAGATGAAGGACGCGGTCGGCAACTCCGTCACCGTCAAGATCGGCGGCCGGGCGAGCGACGGCCGGGACGCCGAGTTCTCCGCGTCCGGCAAGACGATCACCTTCCACGGGTTCATGAAGGCGTACGTCGAGGGCGCCGACGACCCGAACGCCGAGCTCGACGACCGTGAGCGCCGCCTCCCGCAGGTCGCCGAGGGAGACGCGCTGTCCGCCGAGGAGATCTCGGCCGACGGGCACGCCACCAAGCCCCCGGCCCGCTACACCGAGGCATCACTGGTCAAGGAGCTCGAAGAGCGCGAGATCGGCCGCCCGTCGACGTATGCCTCGATCATCGGCACGATCCTGGACCGTGGCTATGTCTTCAAGAAGGGCACGGCGCTCGTCCCGTCCTTCCTCTCGTTCGCCGTGGTCAACCTGTTGGAGAAGCACTTCGGCCGACTCGTCGACTACGACTTCACCGCGAAGATGGAGGACGACCTCGACCGCATCGCGCGGGGCGAGGCCCAGGCCGTGCCGTGGCTGAAGCGTTTCTACTTCGGCGCGGGCGGAGACGACCTGGCGGGAGCGGGCGCGGCCTCCGACGCGGGCAACGGCGACGGCGACCACCTCGGTGGTCTCAAGGAACTCGTCACCGACCTCGGCGCGATCGACGCCCGGGAGATCTCGTCGTTCCCCGTCGGCAACGGCATCAAGCTCCGGGTCGGCCGGTACGGGCCGTACATCGAGCGTGGCGAGAAGGACTCCGAGGGCCACCAGCGCGCGGACGTGCCGGAGGACCTGGCCCCTGACGAGCTGTCCGTGGAGTACGCGGAGGAGCTGCTGGCCAAGCCGAGCGGCGACTTCGAGCTCGGCACGGACCCGGTCACCGGGCACCAGATCATCGCCAAGGACGGGCGCTACGGCCCGTACGTCACCGAGGTGCTGCCCGAGGGCACCCCGAAGACCGGCAAGAACGCGGTGAAGCCGCGGACGGCCTCGCTCTTCAAGTCCATGTCGCTGGACACGGTGACGCTGGCCGACGCGCTCCGGCTGATGTCGCTGCCGCGCGTCGTCGGCGAGGACGCCGACGGAGTCGAGATCACCGCGCAGAACGGCCGCTACGGCCCGTATCTGAAGAAGGGCACGGACTCGCGTTCGCTCGCCTCCGAGGAGCAGCTCTTCGACATCACCATCGAAGATGCCCTCGCGATCTACGCGCAGCCCAAGCAGCGCGGTCGCGCCGCCGCCAAGCCGCCGCTGAAGGAACTCGGCACCGACCCGGTCAGCGGGGCGCCGGTCGTGGTCAAGGACGGGCGCTTCGGCCCGTACGTGACCGACGGCGAGACCAACGCCACGCTGCGGACCGGCGACAGCGTCGAAACGATCACTCCCGAACGCGGTTACGAGTTGCTCGCCGAGAAGCGTGCCAAGGGACCCGCCAAGAAGAAGACGGCGAAGAAGGCGCCGGCCAAGAAGACGGCCGCCAAGAAGACCACCACCGCCAAGAAGACCACCACCGTCAAGAAGACGACGGCGACCGCCAAGAAGACCGCGGCGAAAAAGACCACAGCCACGAAGAAGGCGGCGGCGAAGAAGACGGCCGTCGCGAAGGAGCCCACCGCGTCGTCCGCGGAGAGCTGATCGCAAGGACGCCCCGGTTTCCGCACGGGGCGTCCCGTCTTCCGTGCAGGGGTGGACCGATGCTCGTACCGAGGGTGGCCCGGTTTCCGTACGAAACGGGCAGATGAGGCCCGGTTTCTGTACGGGACGGGGGCGCGGGCCGCTGCGGCCACGCCTCCTCCGTAAACCAGGTCGTGCTCATGCCGCACGCCCCGTGCTGCCCGCGTGCCGCACCTCGTCGTCCACATGTTCGGGCGCGGCCTCCGGGGAGTCGGCCGATCCGGATAGGCTGGGCGAATGACGCGAGCCGAGCAGCCAACGGTCGTGAGCCCCACCTCCGACACACTTGCCGCAGACTCACGCGAGCGCGCCGTACGAGCCCTGTTGCGTGTCCCGCCGCTCAAGCGGCTGTGGAGCGCCCAGCTCGTCGGAGGCATCGGCGATGCCCTCGCCCTTCTCGTGCTGGTGCTGATGTCGCTGCAAGCGGCGGTCCAGGAGGGCTCATTCGGAGCCGGGTACCGAGGGGCGGCGTTCGCTGTCGCAGCGGTGTTCGGTGCCCGGATTCTTGCCACCCTGCTCTTCGGGGCCGTACTCCTCGGTCCGCTGACGACGCTCACCGCGCCGGGCGGACCGCTGGACCGACGCTGGCTGATGATGGGGACGGACGGGCTCCGGCTCGCGCTGCTGGTCGTCGCACCGCTGTGGATCGACTGGATGCCCGAGCAGGCGCTCATGATGATCCTCATCACCGTCTTCCTCGTCGGCGCGGCCGAGCGCCTGTGGACGGTCGCCAAGGACGGCGCCGCGCCCGCGCTGCTGCCCGCCCCGCCGCCCGAGGGCGCCGCGGTGCGCCCGCTGCCCGACCACCTCGACGCACTGCGCCGACTCTCCCTCCGTACCGACTTCGCCGCCATCCCGGTCGCCGGGGCCGCTCTGCTGGCCGCCACACTCGTCGGCAACCTGCTGGGTTCGGGCCTGGAGTGGTTCTCGCTCCACCAGGCGGCGCTCGGCTCTTACGTCGCGGCAGGTCTGTTCGCGGCCTCGATCTCCACGCTGTACTTCCTGGAACTGCCCGGTTCGCAGACGTCCCGCCCGCGTTCGCCGCTGGAGGGCCTGCGCCGCCCGTCGGCCGACGGCGGACCCGACCGGGGCCGCACCGGGGCCGTACCGGTGATCATCGGCGCGTCGGCGGCTGTCGCCGGGGCCATCGCCGCCGCCGCTGCCGTCGCCGCGCTGCACGCCGGGGAGCTGGACGGCGGGCCCGTCACGTTCGCCCTGCTGATCCTCGGGCTGACCGGTGCCACGGGCGTCGGCATCCGCACCGCGGGGAAGGTGCTGCCCACGCTGTCGCGGCGCCGGCTGCTCGCGCTGGCCGTCGCCGTCACCGGCGTCGCACTCCTCGCCATGGGCCTGGTGCCGGACACGGCGACCGTCGTGCTGATCGCGGTGCTCGCCGGGTACGCGGCGGGCGTCGCCGCCCGCACCGGGCATGTGCTGGTCGACCAGGAGACCGAGGAGTCCCGCCGGGCCAGGACCACGGAGCACCTCCAGGCCGTCGTACGGGTCCTCGTCGGGCTCGGCGCACTCGTCGGTCCGCTGCTGTCCGCCGCGATCGGCGCCCACCGGCTGGCGTCCGGTGCGTTCGTCTTCGCCCACGGCGGAGCGGCCTTCGCCCTCATGCTGATCGGCGCGCTGCTGCTGCCCGTCGCGGTGATCGTCCTCGCGAAGACGGACGACCGTTCCGGCGTGCCGCTGCGCCGTGACCTGCGCGAGGCGCTGCGTGGTGGCGAACCGGATGTGGCGCCCGCGAAGACCGGCTTCTTCCTCGCCCTGGAGGGCGGCGACGGCGCCGGAAAGTCCACCCAGGTCGAGGCGCTCGCCGAGTGGATCCGCGCCAAGGGCCACGAGGTCGTCGTCACCCGGGAGCCGGGCGCGACCCCGATCGGCAAGCGACTGCGCTCGATCCTGCTCGACGTGTCGTCGGCCGGGCTTTCCCACCGGGCCGAGGCGCTGCTGTACGCCGCCGACCGCGCCGAGCACGTCGACTCGCTGGTCCGCCCGGCGCTGGAGCGTGGTGCGGTCGTCATCTCCGACCGTTACATCGACTCGTCCGTCGCCTACCAGGGCGCGGGCCGCGACCTCTCGCCGACCGAGATCGCCCGGATCTCGCGCTGGGCCACGGGCGGGCTCGTGCCGCATCTGACCGTCCTGCTGGACGTCGATCCGAAGACCGCGAGGGAACGGTTCACCGAGGCGCCCGACCGGCTGGAGTCCGAGCCGCCGGAGTTCCACGCACGCGTGCGGGCCGGTTTCCTGACGCTGGCGGCGGCCGACCCGACCCGTTACCTGGTGGTGGACGCGGGCCAGGACCCGGAGACGATCAGCACGGCCGTACGCCACCGCCTCGACCAGCTCCTTCCGCTCTCCGAGGCCGAGATCAAGGCCCAGGAGGAGGCGCGCAGGAAGGCCGAGGAAGAGGCCCGGCGCAAGGCCGAGGAAGAGGCGGCCCGCAAGGCCGAGGAAGAGCGGCTGGAGCGCGAGCGGCAGGAACAGCTCGCCAAGCTCCGGGCCGAAGAGGAGGAACGCAAGCGCCGCGAGCTGGAGGAGGCGCGCAGGCGCGAGGCCGAACGCCAGGCGGAGGAGGCCCGGCAGCGGGCGGAGGAGGCCCGCCGACGCGCCGAGGAGGAGCGGGCCAAGCGGGAGGCCGAGGAGGCGGCTCGCGAGGCGGAACAGGAAAGGCTGCGCAAGAGGGCCGAGGAGGAGGCCCGGCAGCGCAAGGAGGCCGAGGAACGGCGCCTGGAGAAGCAGCGTGCGGCCGAGGAGGCCCTGTTGCGTGCCGAGGAGGCCCGGCGCCGGGCCGAGGCGGCCAGGGCCGAGACGGCCGCGGCGGCGTCCGTGCCGGACAACGAGATCACGGTGCCGACACCGATCGTCGACCCGAATGACGTGACGCAGCAGGTGCCCTCGCCGACCACGCGTCCCGCGCGCTCCGACGACGCAGAGACGGCGATCCTTCCTCCGGTGCGGGACGAGCAGCCGCCGGTACGGGACACGCCGCGTCCTCGTGACACGGGGAGTGCGCGTGACGCCCGGGAGCCGAGGGACGCATGGGGTGCGCGGGACGCGTGGTCGGCGGATCCGGCGGACCGGGTTCCGCGGGGAATCTTCCGCGACGAGCGCCCGTCGGCGGGTTCCGCGGCGGAGAGCGAGAACGAGCGCACGCGCGAGCTCCCGCAGATCGATGACTCCTATGCGGGCGGCGCCGGACCGCAGCAGACACAGGACCACTGGGACGGTCAGGAGCGCCGAGCCCGGCGCCCGCGCCCTGACTGGGCCGAGGAGACCCCGTTGGACGATCTGCCGACACTGGCGGACGAGCTGCTGGGCGACCGCCGGGGCGACGAGGATCCAGGGTCCTCGCGCGGGGGGCGCCGCCCGCGCCGCTGATGCGGACCCGTGGACCGGCGGCCGAAGGTTGTCGGTCCACGGGACTGTCGGTCTTCTGGTTGTCAGGTCTCTCGGTGTTCAGGTCTGCCGACGGCAGCTGGTCCACCGCCGGGCGTCTGGCCCGTGCCGGTCCGCCGGGGGACCGGCGTGCGGTCCTGTTAGGTCGGGCTCGGTCCTGCCGGGATTGTCAGACCCGTCCGTCACAATGGGAGTCCGGACAAGGGGAGTCCGCTTCGGTTTCGGGTTCCGGTGGCCGGGACCAGCAGGGCCGGGGTGGGGCCGAAGCGGGCGAACGGGACCGGCGAGCAGCGACATCCCGTCGCGCGGGTCGTGGGGCCGCGTCGCGCGACAACCCGGTGCATGAACACCACGGCGCATGGCAGGACGGCGTGCGGGTGCACAACAGCACGGCGTACAAGGGCACGGCGTACAACAGCAGGGCGTACGACGACAGCAGGGCGTACGACAACGGTGCGGCCACGAGGCCGCACACCACCGGAAAGGCGGTGACCCATGACCGTATGGGACGACCTGGTCGGGCAGGACCGGGTGCAGGAGCAGCTCGGTGCCGCCGCCCGGGACGCCGATGCGCTGGTCACCGCCCACTCCGCTGGGGAGCCGGTGCCGCCGGGGTCGAAGATGACCCACGCCTGGCTGTTCACCGGCCCGCCCGGTTCCGGCCGTTCCACCGCGGCCCGGGCCTTCGCCGCAGCCCTCCAGTGCGTCAGCCCCGACCGGGCCCTGGGCGGCGCCCCCGGGTGCGGCTTCTGCGACGGCTGTCACACCAGCCTCATCGGTACGCACGCCGACGTCGAGGTGGTCCGTACCGACCTGCTCTCCATCGGTGTGAAGGAAACCCGCGAGCTGGTCCGCCGCGCCCAGCTGTCCCCGGCCGGCGGCCGCTGGCAGGTCATCGTGCTGGAGGACGCGGACCGGCTCACCGAGGGCGCGGGAAACGTTCTCCTGAAGGCGGTCGAGGAACCGGCTCCCCGCACGGTCTGGCTGCTCTGCGCGCCCTCGCTCGAGGACGTGCTGCCCACCATCCGTTCCCGCTGCCGTCACCTCACCCTGCGCACGCCGTCCGTGGACGCGGTCGCCGATGTACTGATCCGGCGTGACGGCGTCGATCCCGAGCGGGCCGCGTCCGCCGCCCGTGCCACTCAGGGCCACATCGGCCGGGCCCGCCGTCTCGCCACGGACGAGCGGGCCCGTTCCCGGCGCGCCGCCGTGCTGAAGCTGCCGCTGCGGGTCGAGGAGATCGGAGGCTGTTTCAAGGCAGCCCAGGAGCTGATCGACACCGCCACGGAGGACGCCAAGCAGGTCTCGGAGGAGGTCGACGCCAAGGAGACGGAAGAACTGAAGGCAGCCCTCGGCGCCGCCGCCGGAGGCCGGATGCCGCGTGGCACGGCGGGTGCGATGAAGGAGCTGGAAGACCGGCAGAAGCGCCGCAAGACCCGTACCCAGCGCGACAGCCTCGATCTCGCGCTCAGTGAGCTGACCGGCTTCTACCGCGATGTGCTGGCCTTGCAGATGGGCTCGCGGATCGCCATCGCGAACTCGGACGCGCAGGACGCCCTCGACCGGGTCGCCGGCTCCTCCACCCCCGAACGCACCCTGCGCCGGATAGAAGCGGTGATCGCGTGCCGACGGGCGCTGGACCGCAATGTCGCCCCGCTGCTCGCGGTGGAGGCGATGACGATGGCGCTGCGCGCGGGCTGACGTACCGGCGCCGCCCCGTTTCCGTTCTCCCGTCCCCTCTCACGGTCACTGCGACCGTGACACGGAACCGCCGCCATCGGCTGTGCAGCGCACCGCGCCGCACCACTTCTGCCGCCACCGTTCGTCACTGATTTTTCACCCGTATGGGCGGTAAAGCGGGCGAGGCGCCGTCCGGCGACTACGCTCCGGGGATGGACACCAGGCGCCCGCTCCGCATTTTCGCCCTTGCGCTCAGCACTGCCGGCCTGCTCGTCTCCGGTTGCAGCGGCGACGGTTCGGCGAACCCGTCCCCGTCCGCCCCCGCCGTCCCTGCCGCGCTCCAGCCGTACTACGAGCAGCGGCTGAACTGGCGGGACTGCGGGGCCGAGGGGTTCCAGTGCACGACGATGAAGGCGCCCCTGGACTACGCGAAGCCGGACGACGGCGACATCGATCTGGCCGTCTCCCGCGTCGGTGCCACCGGCCCGGGGGAGCGGATCGGCTCGCTTCTGGTGAATCCCGGCGGACCGGGAGGCTCCGCCGTCGGCTACCTCCAGAACTTCGCGGCCCTCGGCTACCCCGCCCAGGTCCGGGCCCGCTACGACATGGTGGCCGTCGACCCGCGCGGGGTCGCCCGCAGCGAGCCCGTCGAGTGCCTCACCGGCCCGCAGATGGACACGTACACCCAGGTCGACCAGACACCCGACGACGAGACCGAGGTCGACCGGCTGAGCGCCGCGTACCAGCGGTTCGCGGGCGGCTGCGAGCAGCACTCGGGGCAGGTGCTCCCCCACGTCTCCACCGCCGAGACCGCCCGCGACATGGACATGCTGCGGGCGCTGCTGGGTGACGAGAAGCTGCACTACGTCGGGGCGTCGTACGGCACCTACCTCGGTGCCGCGTACGCCGAACTGTTCCCGGCCCGGGTCGGCCGGATGGTCCTGGACGGCGCGATGGACCCGTCGCTCTCCGCCCTCGAAGCGAACCGCGACCAGACGGCGGGCTTCGAGACCGCGTTCCAGTCCTTCGCCTCCGACTGCGTGAGGAGAGCGGACTGCCCGCTCGGCACGACCTCCACCGCCGACGCGGCCACCCGTCTGAAGGGGTTCTTCACCGCCCTCGACGCCAAGCCGATCCCTACGGGCGACACCCGAGAGCTCACCGAGTCCCTCGCCACCACCGGCGTGATCGCCGCCATGTACGACGAATCGTCCTGGACCCAGCTCCGCGACGCGCTCGCCGGTGCCGCGAAGGGCGACGGCTCCGGTCTGCTCGCCCTGTCGGACAGCTACTACGAGCGCGAACCGAATGGCACGTACGCGAACCTGATGTCCGCCAACGCCGCCGTGAATTGCCTGGACCAGCCGCCCCCCTTCACCGACGCCCGAGCCGTCATCCGGGCACTCCCCGACTTCGAGAAGGCTTCCCCGGTCTTCGGCCGGCCCTTCGCGTGGGCCGCTCTGAACTGCGCCCACTGGCCGGTCCGCCCCACGGGCACCCCTCACCGCATCGAGGCCAGGGGCGCGGCCCCGATCGTGGTGGTCGGCACCACTCGTGATCCGGCCACCCCGTACAAGTGGGCCGAGTCCCTGGCCGACCAGCTCTCCTCCGGCACGCTCCTCACCTACCGCGGCGACGGCCACACCGCGTACAGCCGCGGCAGCGACTGCATCGACACGGCGATCAACACCTACCTTCTGGAGGGCACCCCGCCGGCCGACGGCACACGGTGCTCCTGACCCTGCCGCTCTTCTCTCCGCCGCCCTTCTCACCGCCATCGGGCCTACCGCCATCGGGCCGCTGACCTGAGGAGACGGCCGGGATCCGGGGTGGTACGGAGCACCCCTGGAAACTGTGTAGACTTGGCGACGCCGCTGATCGCACCATAGTGCGACGGGGTATGCCGCCTTAGCTCAGTTGGCCAGAGCAACGCACTCGTAATGCGTAGGTCTCGGGTTCGAATCCCGAAGGCGGCTCAGAGAAACCCCAGGTCACATAGCCCGTGACCTGGGGTTTTCTGTTGCTCGGGGCATGCGGCGTCACGCGGCTGGGGTGCCGAGACTTTGCTTGCGTGAGCGATGCGTGAGCGGAGTCGCTTGGGGACCTACTTCTTGGGCTTGTGGCGTGTGCTCTTCTTGGCGGTCTTGGCCTGGGCTTTCGCCTTGTCCTTCTTCGGCTTGCCGTCCTTGCCAGCGCTGGCCTCCTTGGCCGCAGACTTCCTGGCCTTCGCCTTCTTCGCGGCCTTGCGTGCGGCCTTCACGGCCTCGGCTTTGCGCTGGAGAGGTACGAGCTTCGCGGTGGCCTCGGCGGCGCTCTTGCCGACGTGGGGGAGCACGCTCTGGTAGATGTCGCGGGTGATCCGTGTGTCGCTGTGCCCGAGGGTGTCCGACACGATCTTGATGTCGATGTCGGCGGCGAGCATGAGCGTTGCCGCTCCGTGGCGCAGATCGTGCAGGCGGATCGGCGGGAGACCGGAGGCGGCGACCAAGCGTTCGAAGAGGTCGGTTACCTTGCCGGGATGGAGCCAGGAGCCGTCTTCCTGCGTGAAGACATGGCCGGTGTCGACCCAGGCCGATCCCCACTCCTCGCGGGCCTTGTTCTGCCGTTCGCGGTGGCGCTTCAGGACGTCGACTGTGTCGTCGTCGAGGGCGACCACGCGGGAGCCGCTGTCGGTCTTGGGGTCGGACGCTTCTACTTCCCAGCCGTCCTGGACGAGTTGGGAGGAGACGGTGAGGAAGTGGGTGTCGAGGTTCGTCTCCGACCACGGCTGCCCGCACGCCTCGCCACGGCGCAGGCCGCGGAACGCGATCAGGTGCCACATCGCGTAAAGCCGTTCCTCGGCGACGAAGTCGAGGAAGGCACCGGTCTGCTGAGGAGTCCACACCATCACGGGGGACGGCTTTTCGCCGGTCTGCTCCCACTTGGCGACCCGCTCGTCGGTCCACACGAGCGCCTTCGGCTTGCGCACAGGGTCTATTTCGACGTGAGCGGCCGGATTGAACGTGATGATCTGCTGCCCGATTGCGTCGTTCAGGGCCGCGCGGAGGGTGGCCTTGACGTGCTGACGCGTGGCAGGGCCGGTGATGCGGCGGAAGGCCGGCATCTCGTCGATCGCGGCCTTCATCGCCTTGCGACGGGCTCGGTTTCCGGCGCCCTTCCACGGCACCGTCGCCAGCTCGTCGAGTGTAGCCCTTCGCTGGGCGTTGTCCTCCAGGATCCGGGCGTTGGCCTCGCGGATGTCGGTGAACATCTCACTGAGGTGGCTCACGCGCAGCCGGTCCAGCCGCCTGTTGCCAATGCGCGGCTTCAGATGGACCCGGATGTCGGTCTCGTAGCGGTTGAGGCCGGACTTGCGTATCCGCTTGCCGGCCAGCCACCGGTCGAGCCATTCGGCCACGGTCAGGCTGCCGATGAGGTCCTGGCCGGAGTTGAGACGTCGCCGTGTCTCCTCGACCTCGGGCAGTGCCGAGCGCTCGCGGCTGACCTCGGCGAGCATCTCCGCGATGAGTTCGGTGCCCTCGGGGTCGTCCGAGTCGGCGAGTCCGAGGAGGGCGCGTACGTGGTCGAGGTCGGCCTGGGCGGCTTTGAGGCTGGCGTACCCGCCACGGGCGAAGGAGCGGCGGCTGCCGTCCTCGCGGGGTGAGAGCTCTTGTCGTACGGAGTAGGTGCAGTGGTTCCTGCTGTTGCGCTTGGGGCAAGAGTTGCCGAGTTCCTTGCCGGTCTTCGGGTCGCGGCAGGAGCAGCGGCGGTAGGTGGAGCCCTTCAAAGATCATTCTCCTCGGTGGTGTCGGGGTCGGTGCCGGTCGATTCGATGGCGCTGATGACGTCGGGCCACAGGCGTGGCGGTGTGACGCCCTCTTCCTCGATAAAGGCGCGGACCCGGTGCAGGCGTGTCTTGGCCTTCTCGGCGGCTACGGCGGCCTGCGCTTGGGCTAGCAGGGCCTCGGCCTTTCGATCCGCGTTGTGGGCGGTCTTGGCCTGGTAGCGGGCGTGTTCCTCGTCTTGCTGTGCGCGGCGCATCTGCTCCTGGGCGGCGTGGTGGGCGCGGAAGTAGCGGAGCATGTCGTCGTCCGCGCCGAGGTCGGTCTCCTCGCCGGTGAACCAGCGCAGCGCGTCCAGAGCGGAAGTGGAGTCCTGGAGGGGGAGCCGCTGCACGTCCTCGACGTAGCCGACGGGGTACAGCAGGCAGACGGGTGGGGTGTTCAGCGCCTCGGCCAGCACCATGACGTCGACCAAGGGCAGGTTCGAGCGGCGTCCTGACTCCATGTTGGCGATGACGTTGCGGGGGATCGGGTGGCCGATCTCCTCGCACTTGTCGGCCAAGTCCTGTGCACTCCAACCCAGTTCCTTCCGTCGCCTGCGGACCTCGGCGGCCACGGTGGCCATGACCTGGTCCACCCACTCCGGGACGTCGTCCCCGTCGTCGGCCTTCTTGTCTCTAGGGTGACTACGACGTTGTGTCATGTAGACACATTAGCTCGCCTAGCGTTGATTCCAAGACCTGGAGACGGACGTGATGGTCGCGTTCGCCGTGGGCTCAGTCATGGATGGAGTGCGTATGCGCGAGAACGAACAGATCGGCCAGCCGAAGGGCATGAGCCGTGAGGAGCTTCTCGGACTCCCTGCCGCCGTTGACCTGGAGACAGGCAACCGTGCGCTGGGGCTCGGCCGGAGCAAGGGCTACGAGTTGGCCAAGCGCGGCCAGTACCCGTGCAGGGTGCTTCGGCTCGGGAACGCCTACCGGGTAGTGACCGCGGACCTGCTGGCCCTGCTGGGGCTGGCGGCGTGACGGGCTCGATGCGCAGTGGGATCTTCTGCGCTGAGCTGACACAGAAACGCTGGACTGTGGCACGGCGTGAACGTACTGTCCGTGGTCGCTCGCAGTGCGGAAGCCACCGCGAGACACGGGAGAGCCTCCGGCGGTGCAACGCCGGAGGCCCCAAGACTCCCCAGCAATCCCGTGAGATCCGACCCGGCGGCAAGGGCGTGCAAACCCGACACCGCCAGACGAGGAGCCGCCCAATGCAACCCGAGAACCCCGACTCCTATTCCACCCCCGCCCAAGCGGCCTGGCCCGCCACAGCCATACCCGGCCAGCCCGGCGCCCACCTGCGCTCCGCTCAGGCCGACGGCGCCACAGCGGACGCGTACGACAGTGCGGCTGCTGGCAGTAGCGAGGCGGACCCGGCGAGGGGCTTGGAGGCCATCCCCGACGCGGAGCCGACGCGAGGCTCTGCGCTACTGGACGAACTGCGCTGCCAGATAGCCCAGTTCGTGATCCCACCCTCTCCCGAGGCGCTGGACGCGATCACCCTGTGGGTGGCGGCGACGCAGCTTCAGCCCGCGTGGCAGCATGCCCCTCGGCTGGCAGTGGTGGGACCTGCGAAGCGGTGCGGGAAGTCGCGGCTGCTGGACGTGCTGACCGAGACGGTCCACGAGCCGATGCTCACCATCAACACCACGCCGGCGGCCATCTTCCGCTCGATCAACGAGGAGGAGCCGCCGACGCTGCTGGTGGACGAGGCCGACACCATCTTCGGCCCCAAGGTCGCGGAGAAGAACGAGGAGACGCGCGGCCTGCTCAACGCCGGTCATCAGCGCGGCCGGTACGTCACCCGGGTCGTCGGCAACGACCACACCCCGCACAAGTTCGCCACCTTCGCCATGGCGGCCATCGCGGGCATCGGGGATCTGCCGGACACCGTCATGGACCGGTCGGTCGTCATCCGCATGCGCCGCAGGGCCGAGGGCGAGAAGGTCAAACCCTTCCGCTCGCGACGCGACATCCCGGCTCTGCACGAGCTGCGCGACCGCATCCGTACCTGGGCGCTCCCGCTACTGGAGGAGGCCGCGAGCCTGGAGCCGGACATGCCGGTGGAGGACCGAGCCGTCGACACCTGGGAGCCCCTGGTGATCGTCGCCGATCTGGCCGGCGGCAGCTGGCCACGGCTCGCGCGGGTCGCCTGCGCGCGGATGGTCGCCGCCGAAGTGGCCGCCGAGGAGGACCATCCGAGCGGGGCGCGCATCCTCGCCGACATCCGACGGGTCTTCTTCGCGCAGCGGGAGGCGGACAGCCTCTCCACCGAGGACCTCCTGCACCACCTGAACGCGGACGCCGAAGCCCCGTGGGGCGAGCGTGGCCGCTTCGGACTGACCTCCCGGGATCTCAGCGGGATGCTGCGCGACTACGACATCCGGCCCGGCAATGTGCGCATGGCCGACCGGACGCAGCGCAAGGGCTACATGCGCAACAAGTTCCTCGATGCGTGGCGGCGCTACTGCCCGACCGTCCACCCCATCGATCCCCGTCGCGACGAAGGCTGACCCTCACCTACCTGGTTGCCGTCCTTGTCGTCCCTGCCGTGATCGTGCAGGTCAGGGCACACACCGGCAAGACGACAGCCGAGGGCAAGACGGCACGCACCGCCTCAGTGCGTGCAGCCAGCCAAGGCACAGCGTCCAGATCCGTCTTGCTCCGTCCCAGGCGTCCGCGCCGTATCGCCGCAGATCACGGACCCGCTCACTGGGACGGCTGCCGCTGCGCAGCCGTCCCAGCAAGTGGAGGTACGCGGACAGAAGCCGAATCGCAAGGCGCGCGGTCCTTGTCCCGAGTCGAGACAAGACGACAGCGCTTCCTGCCGAGACGGCACTTCCAGCGCGCTGCCGTACCGCGCTGACCTGCGCATGCAACGTCCAAGACGGCAAAGACGCCCCACACCACTAGCCCAAGGAGATTCCCGCTTGACCGCCCCGCACCTCACCGCGCTATCGCCGCAGATACGAGACGGCGCGCACGCCGAAGAGCAGCGGCCGAAGCGTGCCGACGCAGAGCAGCTCGCACTCGGCGCGGCAGGCATCGTCATCGTGGTCCTGACAGCCGGAGCGTTCTGGCTGTCCTACGCGCACCTCGCCGATGTCGCCGGCCAGCACGGGCTCGGCGCATCCCCCATCCGCCGGTGGGCCTGGCCCGCCACCCTGGACGCGTTCATCGTCGCCGGCGAACTGCTCATGCTGCGCGCAGCACTCCGACGTACGAACGACCTCTGGGCGATCGCCGTAACCGCCACCGGATCGGTCGGCTCCATCGCACTGAACGTCGCCGGGGTCAGCGGTACGGACAGCGGCCGCAGCATCCCGCTCCTCGACTACGTGGTCGCCGCCGTCCCTCCGGCCGCCGCGATGATCGCCTTCGGCATACTGATGCGGCAGATCCACCAGCTCGTCGCACCGACCGCCGACCCCTTCGACACCGGTTCCGCGCAGCTACGAAACCGGTCGGTCGACGACCGCAGCGATAACCGACGGCAGGACACCGCCGCTGACGATCTGACGATCCGCAAGCCCCAGGCGGGCAGCGGACGGAATCTACATCCCAGCTGCCAGAGGCCAAGCCGACAGGCGGCCGTCCGCCCAAGGCAACCATCGCGGAACTGGTGGACATCGGCCGGACCACCGCTCATCAACACGGCAAACTCACGCGCGACCTGCTCCGAGCTGCCGTGAAGGACCGGAACCTGACGATCGGCAGCGCGCGGCAGACCGAAGTCATGGAGTTGCTCCGGCCGGAACTCGAGGCCACCGGCATCAAGGTCTCCGGCGGCTGACACCCAGCGTGCTCGGGTGACCGGAACCCTTCCGGTCACCCGAGCACCCGCCGGTCGCCCGCAGATTTCCACACCTGTGGACAACGCGATGGCCCACACCACCGGGTCGCCGTGATCTCGTCCGCCAAGCCGTATCTGGAGCATCTTCCATGCAGCACAGCCAACATCTGCCTGACGACACCCCTGCCGAGCCGCTCGCCTCAACACAGTCCCCCGGGCTGCTGTCACGCCTGCGGCGGGCGTTCGGACGGGCGGCCCCGGGCGGAGCCAGTAGTACCCCGAGTCCGACTCAAGGCCGGTCTTCGGGGATCTCCACCCCGGGGGTGGCGGAGACGGTCCCGCGCCAGGGGGCGCCGGACCCGGAGGTCGGGGCCGAGGGCGGCCCCGACCTGGACACGCGCCACGCCGTCCAACGCGCCATTCTGCGCCCCGCCTCCGTCATCGAGACCGTCGCCGGCGAGCCGACCGTTAAGAGTGTGCAGCCCACGATTCGTCGCTTCACAGGTGACAAGCGCACGGAACGCGTCGGCCCCTTGCAGTTCCGCTCCGATGAGCGTGCACGCCTCCGGGAGACCACCGCCGAGCACGGCTACAAAGGAGAGTCCGGGTTCTGTGCCGACGTCGTCCTCGCCTTCCTGGACGGCCGCTTCACCGCGAACCTGCCGTTGTCCGAGGACCGCCGTCGCACCCACATGTTCCGCGCCCAGGTGTTGCGCCAGCTCAACCGGATCGGTGTCAACGTCAACCAGATCGCCCGAGCGCTCAACAGCGACCTCACCCCACCCGACATACGCCAGCGGCTCGACGAACTCGACCACCTGCTGTCTTTGATCGCCGAGGCCCTGCGCGAGCCCGCCGACCCGACAGAGGACCTGGCCGCATGATCGCCGCTATCAAACCCGCAGGGACCAAGACACGCGGTCTGCTCGCCTACCTCTATGGACCCGGTCGGCACGACGAGCACCTCGATCCGCACATCGTGGCTGGCTTCGCGATGCTCGCCATGCCCGACCCCGGCCGCGACGAGAACGCCACCCTCACCGAACTCGGCCGCTACCTCGACGAGCCTGTACGGCTGCGCAACAGCGAGTTCGGACAACCGGTCACCGACCACGTCTGGCACTGCCCCGTCCGAGCAGCCCCCGAAGACCGCTACCTCTCCGATGCCGAGTGGAGTGAGATCGCCCAGCGCATCGTGCACGCGGCCGGCATCGCGTCGGAAGGCGACGACCTGGCCTGTCGCTGGATCGCCGTACGTCACGCCGACGACCACATCCACATCCTCGCCACCACGGTCCGCGAGGACGGCCGCCGACCCAAACTCCACAACAACGGCATCCGCGTCGGTGACGAATGCCGCAAGATCGAGAAGGACTACGGGCTCCGCCAGTTGAAGAAGGGCGACGGCACCGCCAGCCGTCGGCCGACCCAGGCCGAGATGCACAAGGCGACACGCCTCGGCTGGGAACAGACCAGCCAGCAGTGGCTCGAAGACCGCATCCGCGCCGCCATCCCGCACGTCACCGACGCCGAGGAACTTCTCACGTACCTCGAAGCCGACGGCCTCGCAGTCAAGCCAAGGCGCGGCCCCTCCGGAGACCTGCTCGGCTACGCCGTCGGCCGCCCCGGCGACGTGAACGCGAAGGGCGAGCAGATCTACAAGCCGGGCGGGAAGATCGCCCCCGACCTCAGCCTGCCCAAGCTGCAGGCCCGCCTGGCGACCAGTAAGGCCGAAGAGCACCCCACCGCCCGACGCTCGCGGACCGCCACCCCCTGGCACCAGGCCACCGACGCCCTCGACAGCCTCCACGCCGAGCTCACCGACGCCACCGGTGACGACGGGTCCGGCAGCGACGCACGGGCCCAGGCCCACATAGCCGCGCTCGGCGAGCTGATCGAAGCCACCGCACAGCACACCCCCAAGGACCTGCAAGCTGAACTCCGAGCCGCATCACGGGCGTTCGCTCGCGCCCAGCGCTCCCAGATCCGCGCCGAAGACCGAGCCGCTGACGCGGTACGCATCGCAGCCCGTGACATCGTGCACACCGCCACCGGCCCGGACGGCAGCGCACTCGCAGCCCTGCTCGCGGCCCTGGTCTGGGCGACGATCCTCGCCGGGCGGTGGCACGAGGCGAAGAACCACGCCCACCAGGCCGACGCCGCCCGCCAAACCCTCCGACACCTCCAAGCCGCCGCCGATCACGCACTGGCCCCCACGCTCACCGAACTGGCACGCCACCAGCCGCGCGAAGAGGCCCGCCGGACCCTGGCCAGTGATGTACGTACCGCAGTCCCCGACCACGCCGAACGAATCCTCGCCGACCGGAGCTGGCCCGCCCTCGCCGCGCTTCTCGCCGATGCCGAAGCCGGCGGCCACAAGCCGCACCAACTCCTCAAGGAGACCGCAGAGCAGCGCGAACTGGGCACCGCTCGACAGCCCGCCCGCGTCCTGATCACTCGCATCCAGCACACCAGCCGAAACCCCGTACCCAACCGCCGAGCCGAAGCGGCACGACGGAGCTCGACCATGTGGGCGTCAGTGGCCGGCAGTGCGGTGCCGCCCGCACACCCGACGGGCGAGCCATCCTCCGCTCCGGGACGGGACAACCGTCCACGGCGGTGACAGGGCACGGGCGGCGGCCCGTGCAACGGCAGGCCGCCACGACTCCAGGTGCGTGAGTAAGACCCCGCTACACGGCAGCTCTCTGCGACGTCACACGTTCGAGGAGTACAGACCAGAGTGCGGCTGCGAGCAGACCGATGTGAGGGTCGGGCTTCAGCTGGTGGCATCTGTCGCAGGCGATAGCCGGCAGGAGCGCGGGCGGATGGTAGCCGCACATCCCCGGTTACCGAAACCGGGGAATCTCCGGATCCTTTGTGTTCCCAGCCGCCCCCTGTAAGGAGCACTCACATGCGCAGCAAGGAACAGAACCGTCGGATCATCGACCTGATGTGCGACACGGATTTCACGTACCGGCCAGACACCAATACCTGGTCGCATCGTGACGGGCGTCCCTTCACCCAAGAAGAGCAGTACACCGTCGAACGGGTCACCCAGCGCCAGCCCATGGAGGCCGGAGGGCATCTCGCGCACTACCTGGAGTACCGACGTGGAATGAACAAGGCCCAAAGGGAGCTGAACCGCTTCCTCGATCCATTCGTAGAGCGGCTCATCAAAAAGCATCTCGGCACGATCGTCGAGGACATGACCGCGACCGAACAGGACGAACTCGAGCGACTGCTCTACGCAGTGGACGGTTCGCCTCTCACGGCGGTTCCTTACGCCTTCTGACAGGCGGCTCCATCCAGACACTGACATGAGGAAGGGGGCCTGCGGCCGGAATGATTTCCGGCCGCAGGCCCCCTTCGCGTACCCAGAGGTCAGCGCACGCTCGCCTTTCCAACGGCCCGCGCCAGTTGAGTGTCTACGAGCCCCGGCGAGCCGGAGACGACGACCACTATGTTGCCGGTGCGGATCGCCGTCTGCTTGACGACGCTGCGCTGTCCGCCTGCGGAGAGAGCGAGTTGCTGGCTCCACCGCTCGTCGCCGAGGTCGGGCGCGGCCGACCTCGCGGTGCCCATGTCGATGACCGTGCTCCCTGAAGCCACCTGGTACGAGGGGCAGGAGAGCATCGCGTTGAAGACCTTCGAGATGCCCTTGGACAGCTTCGCCGGGCTGTCGCTGTACAGCTCCTCGCTCATCTCGGAGGTGCTGCTGCCGGTGTACGTGAAGGACGCCTTCGCCTTGCGGGCGAAGTCGAGACCGGAGCCCGCGGCTGTGGCGCCGCCGAGGTTCTCCAGTGCCGGGCAGCCGATCACGGTCACGTCGTCGCTGCGGCGAGGCACTTCGGGCTTGCGGGTGTAGCCGGTGCCCAGGTCGTTCTCGTTGAGCAGCAGCTGGTTCAGCTGTGTCGATGACAGTGGCCCGGACGCCGTGGGCGTGCTGGCGCCCGGGTGTGCAGGGGCGGAGGAGTCGGCCGAGTCGGCGTGGCCAGCGCAGCTGGTGAGGGCGAGGGTGGTGCAGAGGGCGCTGAGACCGAGGCCGATTGTGGTGGAGCGGCGCATGCGAAAACCCCTTTGGTGATCCGAGACGGATGGTCTGACCGGGTCGGCCCTCCGGGTGCCGACGAACGCAGGGGTGAGGGGAAGGGGTTCCGCGCCTTCAGCGGCCGAGGTGACGCAGGCCGTCTTCGAGAGTGGGGTGGAAGTGGTCGACCGGGCCGGAGTTGCGGTTGTACCAGGCGGTGTCCAGCCGGCTCTCCTGCGTCTCGTGGCCGGCCTCGCAGCGCAGCCATACCGAGTCGTCGCACATGTTGAAGACGATCCAGTTCCGGTACGCGCCGCAGTGGCAGGCGTGGACTTCGCCGTCAATGACGAGCGGCAGGTCCCAGCGCATCATGAAGACCGAGACGTCCTGGCGGCACGGCGCCCGGAACTCCGGCGGCAGGAATTCCGGCACCGTGGTGGGTGCCTCCGGCCAGGGCAGGTGGGCGGTGTAAGCAAGGAGTGCCTGGCCTGCGCGCTGAGCTTCGCGGAACTCCCGGTCGGCGCGGGAACGGCGTCGGAACATGAGGTCTCCATCTCTTTCATCGGGCGTGTGCGGAAACGGGGTTCCACGGAGGGCGCCACGGAGCCCAACGGGCAATCCCAACAGTCCAGTTGTTAGCTGCGGCGAGCGATGGTGAGTCAATGCGGAACGCTGGAGCTGAAGCTCGCGCACCACAGGTACGGATCGCCGAGACCAGGCTCCGCCCATGCCTGCCAGCCCATCTGGCCAGGACGCGGATCCGAGTCCTGAACCAACGGAGGCAGCAACTCCAGCGAGACGCCGGCGGAGAAAACCGGGTCGAAGGCGGCAGCACGAGGACGGTCGGCATCACGGAACCAGCCTCGAGCACCCAGCTCCTGGAGTACGACGTCCGGCCCGCCGAAGCCCTCGTCCGGCGCCAGGCGGGCGTCGAGCGCGAGGAGGAAGTCCGTAACCGCCTCGTACGGCACTCCGGCGGTGAAGTACACGTTCCACTCCGCCATCACGGAATCGACGCGCGACCGGGTGCTCACCTGCCAGGCCACAGGCAGGCCGCCCAGCTCGAACGGGTAGGAGGCCAGCAGCCATTCGGCGCCGAGCAGCCCGTTCGGGCTGACGTACAGCAGGGCGTTGTGCGCGGTCGGCCACACCCGCCAGTCAAGAGCGGTGAGAGTGTCACCGACCTGCTCGGCAAGAACGCCGTCGTCACCGGCCAGGTGACGCGGGGCGACCCAGTACACCGGGTCCTGCGGGTCGGAAGGGGAGGGTTCGTCGGAGTGACGCGAGTGCAGGGGCACCTCCAGGTGATGCGGGACCAACTCCCGGCAGGGTGTGCTGTACGTTGACATGCCGTGACGCCGTGATCCAGTCATTCCGAGCTCTTTCCCGTCTGCCATAGGCGAACTGGGAAATCGACGGAGGAGCCGCCCCGGCAGACGAGGCACGGTGGGTCGCGACTCAGGTCACAAATGTTGCGCAGAGCCAGCTTCCGTCGGCGTCGGCTGTCCTGATTGCCGCTCCATCTCCGTCTCGACGGCGCGAGCGACTTCTGGCCAGGGGACGCTTAGAGAGTTGAACAGGGACCAGTAGTCGTGTGTGTCTCGGACGATGGCACTGACGCCGAGGCGCACAGCATCCCGGGCGATCGTGCTCACCACGCGCCGGGTGACACCGCCGGCGCCCTGGGCCGCAGGGCTGATCCCGGAACCCAGGAGAAGGGTGGCGGTGCGGATAGCGTCCAGCGTCGCCGGTGGTGCCGCGTGGGCGAAGCGGCTGTAGATCAGCTCGTCCCAACGAGCCTGGGTGCGTGCCCACGCCAGACGCTCCAGGCCCGTGCCGAGGTCCACCGCCAGGCGATCGGGGTGGTCGGTGTGCCATAGGAGGACGATGTCCCCGAGGGTGAGGTTCAGGTGCGCGAAGCGGAGCGTGATGCCTTCGACCTGTCGCCGACGCCACGGTCGCAACACCCCGTAGATGCTCAAGTGGCGAGCGTGGAACCCGAGGTGGGAGAGCGTGGTCAGCCAGCCATCCAGGATGCCCCCGTGCTCGTCCAGGTTGTTCACGGGCTGGACGCGGGAGATGTTGACGAAGGAGGTGAGGAACCCGTCCTTCAGGAGGCCCGAGGCATCGCGCTGACCGGTGAAGCGGACGACCGGCTGGGCGAGGAAGCCGCTGCGATAGGTGTGGGGCTTGCCATCCTTGAGGAGCGGATCGAGGGCCTGTACCGCGGAGATGGTCAGTTCTGTCTCCCTGCCCCAGCGGAGAGGAAGGCAGGTGTCGCGAGCGGCTCCGTGGCGTGCGAAGGAGGTCTCCAGACTGTCGAGCAGCTCCCTCCACGAGGGGCTTCTACGTGGTGGCCTGTAGGGGGTGCCTCGGTGTGGGTGCCGAATTTCGATGCGGTCGGCGGCGGTCGTGAACTCCCAGTGCGGCCCTAACTTCGCGCGGAGAACGGCAGGTATCTGTCGGGCCAGCGTGTCCCCGGCCGAACTGGACGATCGGGTCAGCACGGCGGTGCCGCCATCGCGGTGAAGTGCCGTGCTGGGTCGAAGCGGTGGAGGCCGATCCCCTGGACTTGCCGGTGATCCAGGCTCTCCGCCTGCTCGATGGCGTGCGCCAGTTGGTGGGCGGCGGTCTCGTCGTCTTCCTCGGGGTCGGCCACGGCGATCGTGCCGGTCGCGTCGCACAGGGCGGCTTCGGCGCAGGTGCCCGTGCGCCAGGTGAGCGCGGCCATAGGCGTGCCGGCGCGGAGGGATTCTCCGAAGACGGCGGCGCCAGCCTCCACGTAGGTGCGGGCGTATGTGTAGACGAAGACGGAGGCGTCGCGGATGGCGGCGGTCTTGGCGGGGCCGCCGAGTTCGCCGACCCACTCGACGTGGTCCGCGTTGAGAAGTCGAGCGTGGCGGCGTACGTACTTCTCGTCGAAGACCGGGCCGACGATCCTTATCCGGCGGCCGAGTAACTGTGCGGCGCGGGCCGCCAGATGGGGCGCCTTCTCGGCGTCGACGCGGCCGAGCCATAGGAGGTCGCGCCCGCCGACGGCGGGTGGCTCGGCTTCGTCGAGGCCGAGGTGTACGGCCAGTTCCGGGATGGGCTCGCAGCTGGCATACCGCTCGATCATCTCGGGCGAGTAGCAGTAGAGGCGGGATCGCTTGCCGTCGAACGCGGCATCGGTGTGCTGGAAGACCGGCGAGTGCTGGAACGTGGCGACGTCGCAGTCCAGTTCGTTCCACGTGCGGGTCCACGTGGGCAGTGAGGGGTATTCGTGGCCGACGACCAGGAGGTCGTAGTCGTTGGCGCGGAGCTCGCGTTCGGCGAGTGATCCGGCGGTGATGTCCTCCAGGCGGACTGGCTTGCGGACCCAGTCGTGTTCCAGGTCCGTGAGCCAGCCCGGCCCGAGGAGGTGTACGTCGGCGCCTGCGGTTCGGGCACCTACGGCGACCGCCCACAGCCATCGTTCGATTCCGCCGTATCCGGCGGGTGGAAAGGCGTAGCTACCGGGAAAGTCGCAGACGCCGACGAGCACTTATGCCTCCGGTGTTCCGTCCGCCGAGATCCGGCGGAAGCCGAGGTACGGGAAGAGAGATTCGGGGAGGACGAGCGAGCCGTCCTGCTGCTGGCACTGCTCAAGGAGCGCGGCCAGGGTGCGGCCGACGGGCAGGCCGGAACCGTTGAGCGTCGCGACGAGCTTGGGCTTGCCGTCCTCGCCGCGGGTGCGGATGTTGGCGCGGCGGGCCTGGAAGGTGCCGAAGTTGGAGATCGAGGAGATCTCCCGGTAGGTGTTCTGGCTCGGGATCCAGACCTCGATGTCATACGTGAGCTGGGCGGAGAAGCCGGTGTCGCCGGCGGCCAGCTTGACCACGCGGTACGCGAGACCGAGCTCCTTCAGGCACGCCTCGGCGTGGCCGACCATCGTCTCCAGCTCGGTGTCCGCCGTCTCCGGGTCGACGATCTTGACCATCTCGACCTTGGAGAACTGGTGCTGGCGGATCAGGCCGCGGGTGTCGCGGCCGTACGAGCCGGCCTCCGAGCGGAAGCACGGGGTGTGGGCCGTGAGGGCCAGGGGCAGCTCGGCCGGCGGGATGATCTCGTCGGCGTAGAGGTTGGTCAGCGGGACCTCGGCCGTCGGGATGAGGAACAGGTCGCGATCGGCAGCGCCGGTCTTGAACAGGTCCTCCTCGAACTTCGGCAGCTGGCCGGTGCCGGTCATCGTCTTGCGGGTCACCAGGTACGGGACACCATGCTCGACGTAGCCGTGGCGGCGCGTGTGGATGTCAAGGAAGAGCGTGGCCAGAGCGCGCTCTAGGGCGGCGCCGGCACCGCGGGAGACGGCGAAGCGCGAGCCGGACAGCTTGGTTGCGCGGGCGAAGTCGAGGATGCCGGTGGCTTCGCCCAGGTCGACGTGGTCCTTCGGCTCGAACGAGAACGCCGGCGGGTTGCCGACGCGCCGGATCTCGACCGCGAACTCCTCGGAGTCGCCGTCCGGGGCCTCGTCGTCTGGGAGGTTCGGGATGGTCAGCAGGAGCTCGGTGAGCTCCTCCTGGACCTTCTCCTGCGCGGTCTCGATGTCGCGGATCTGGTCCTTCAGCTCGCGGGCCCGCTCCTTCAGCTTGGAGATGTCCCCACCCTGCTTGGCCGTCTGCTGGACCTCGCTCGCCACCCGCTTGGACTCCGCCCGCAGCTCATCGGCCGAGCGGATGCTCTGGTTGCGCCGGGACTGGAGGTCTTCCAGCCGGGACAGGTCCAGGGAGTAACCGCGACGAGCGAGCCGACGTACCGCTTCGGCACCCATTTCAATCAGGGCGCGGGCATCATGCATGGGGAAGATCCTTCTTATCCGGCGAGTGGGACGGGGATACCGCATCGACGGTAGCAACCGCCGGGCGCTCGCCGATCCGCAATATCGACGCGTCACCGCCGGTGGTGGTCTCGCGCAGAGCGGCTGATTGAAGATCATCCATGAGCTCCGTGGCCAAGAGGGAAAGATCGTCGTCGCCGATGGCGAGCGGTTCGATATAGGGAGCCTCGGGGAAGAACAGCCGCATGGGCTCGCCTGCCGCGCGATCTCCATGCCAATGGAGGACGGAAACCAGCAGGCCGTGCCCGACCAGGACGCGGGGCCCTGGGTGCTCCAGAGCGGCGAGGACGCCGGTGAGCAGCCTGCGTATGCCCTCGTGCTGCGACTCCGCGGCGCCCGGCGGGCGCCGACGTGGGCCGTGCTCGTCGAGCCAGGCCGCGTATTCGAGGAAGGGCTTGCCCTCGAACTCCCCGTAGTCGAGTTCGTTCAGCTGGGCGTCGACAACCAGCTCGGGCGAGGGGACGCCCATAAGGAGCGAGGCGGTCTGCCGGGCCCGTGGAAATTCGCTGGTCAGCCAGGTGGCCACAGAGTGGAGCGGGAGGGCGTTCCACGCACGGCCGAGCGACTGGCGGCCTTCGTCGGTCAGAAGGATCTGCTTGGTCGGGTCGCCGTTGACGAGGTACCGCTTGCTGTAGTCGGTCTGGCCATGGCGAAGGATGTAGGTCGTCACGATCCGCTCCGAGGGGTTGTCGCTGTCGCCAGAAGATCGCTGAGCACGGTGGCCATGGACGTCGCGCGTGGGTCGCCGGACTCCACGTAGAAGAGGAGGCCGTGGACCGCCAGGAGTCGGCACCAGGGCGCGAGCGCGGGGACGGGGATCCGGGACGTACGTGAGGCGACTGCCAGCCGTGCGGTCGTCTCGCGTCCGAGCTCGTAGTAGACGGTCCAGAACGCCCAGTCGAACGCGGGATCTCCCACCATGGGGAGCGGATCGATCAGCCGGGGGTGTCCCCGCCGGTCGAACAAGACGTTCTCCCGGTACAGGTCGGCGTGCAGCACCGTCGCCCGGCGGGATCCCTCCTCCAGATCGGCGGCGGCAGCGCATCCTGCTTCGACGTGGGGACGCCAGCCACCAAGGTCGAGTTCACGCATCCGCCGCGCGATCTGCGGGCGGACTTCTTGGGCGACGTAATCGGTGAGGAGCGGAAGCTGCTCCGACCGGAGCCTGTGGCGCCCCAAGCTGTGGAGCCCGTGCACGGCCGCCGCCACCATTTGCAGCTCCCGCCGCGGCCGATCCGCGCCGCCGGGTTGCCCGCCGATGAGTTCGAGCGCGGCCACGGCCAAGTCATCCGCGGCCTCCACGACCTCGACCGTGGGCCCGTGGGCCCAGAGCCGTAACGCCTCCACCTCGTGGCGAAATCGAGACGGATCAACCCATGCTTTGAGGAGCAGCGGACGCCCGTCGGGACGGGCCGAGGTCGCGATCACCGAGGCGTGGCCGGCGTCGTGGTATGCCATGAGCGTCAGCTTCCACCTCCCTGCCGCACGTGCCAGCAGACCCGGGACGGCGTCGAGCCACGGCTTGACCGCAGGCCCGTAGTGCGCGAGCAGCCGCTGCCTGCACCCCGCGGGAACCTCCCCGAGCGTCCGCTTCGTCATCAGCTCAGCTCGATCCCGTCCGAGACGAGCTCGTCCGTCAGGGCTGGGAACTCGCCCAGTACCTCCGTGACGAGGGCCTGCACCTTGTCGACCTCGGCGTCCGGGGCGGAGAGGCGGACGAGGATGCGCCAGGGTTCGTCCAGGCGCTGGCCGGTGGTGCTGACCAGATGCACTTCCGCGTGCCCGTCGGTGGTCTCGTGCAGGCGGTGGGCCAGGCGCTGCGCAGCGATGTTGTAGAGCTTGCCGACGTGGTAGACGGGGTTCTTGCCGTTGGCGCCCTCCAGGTTCATCGGGCGTAGCGGCGTGATCAGTCCGTTGACGCGGTTGCCGCGCCCGACGACGCCCTCGTCCCCCGACTCGATCGAGCTTCCGGTGTAGGTCAGGTACAGCTCGTCCTTCTCCGGGACGTCGCGGGCGTTGAGCCGGAAGCGCGCCTGGGCGCCTGGCAGTCGGAGGCCGGCCAGCCGGTGGCACTCGGCGAGGACGGTCTCCCTATTGCGGATGTACTCGGCCCGGCTGGCCACGTGCCGCGACTTCTGCGGCACGCACAGGACGATGTCGGCTTCGTCGCCGTCCCAGAAGCCCATGAGCTTGACGTCGGAGCCGCACCACGCGTGGGAGAGGGTGAACTCGCTCTCGCCGGAGAAGTGGTTCACCAAGTCGCGGACGAACGACTCGAAGGCGTTCTCGGGAGCCCAGCCGGTCCCCAGCGACGTGTCGTTCGAGAGCCGCACCCGGCGCTCGCGGAGGTCGTCGACGGAGCGGGGATTGAACCAGCGCGTGCGGTCGGGGGTCCCGTCGCCGGTGAGGACCGCCCCTGGGCTGGAGTTGCTGGTGATGTTGAAGACGATGTCGAGGTGGTCCGACACCTCGGGAAGCCGCTTGGCGAAGAACGCCCGCACCTCGGTCTCGACGATCTCCTCGACCGGGATCGTCTCGCCCCCGCACATGGGGGCCGCGCGACCGTTGACCAGGACGCGGACCGGGGCGGTCATCTCGCCTGCCCCGTAGCGGACTTCGCTGGCGCCGCCGAGGAGAGCGAGCTTGTCGAAGTTGTGGTGCAGTACGGCGCCGAAGCGGGCGACGGTGTGGTGGCTGTAGGCACGGGACAGCCGCTCAGCGAGGTGATCGGCGAGGGTGTCCGGATGACCGAGCCCCTTCCGCTCGACGATGGTCGTCGCGTCCGGTCTGGCCATGGCAGTGTCGATGACGAGGTGGCTGTTACCGATGATCGTGCTCGTACGAGGCATCACGAACTCCCGTTCAGGGGTGGGAAGAAGGGGATGAGCGCAGGCGTCAGCACACCTGGACGAGCGGTGCGGTCGAGATTCAGCGAGGGACTCCAGCAGCGCGGAGATGCGCCACGATCTCTGCGAGCGACTTGTACGCGGAAACGGCTTGTTCTTCAGTAGCGAGTCGGACGATGTCGTGGGTCGTGACGAGGTCGATGTCCTGGGTCCGACGGCGATCGAGCCAGAGAAGCAGGCGCCAGGCGAGTACCGGCCCGCAGAACGGCAAGCGGTCCGCGAGATTGACCGGGATGCGCGCCGGCGCTACGTCCTCGTACAGCAGATCCCGTACGAGGTGGAAGACGACGTCGGTGTAGTCGAGAACGGCTGGGCCACAGGAGCTCGCCTCCCAGTCGACGACGTGCAGGCGCTCTCCGTCGACGAGGAGGTGCTCGGGCTTGAGATCGCCATGTAGGTGAACGGTTGGGTGGGCGTCGATCGCTTGGAGGGCCTCCCGCAACGCAGCCCACCAGGGCATCCACCGGCAGCGGGCCGAGAACTGATCCAGTAGGAACTGGCTCGCGGAAACAGGGCTGTCAGTCCGTGCCGTCCAGCCGGGGCCAGGGGTAGCGCCGGCAGTGGGCCGGTGAAGCATGCCGCTCACCGCCACGACGTGACCGATGTAGTCCTCCGTCGCCTTGCGGGTGGTCACCGAGCACGGCGTCCCGTGCACCACCCGGAATACGGTCCAGGACCCGGCCTCGTCGCATCCCGTCGCTAGGACGGTCGGAACCGAGATGCCGCGCAGGGCAGCACGCTGGACCGTGGTGGCCTCCCGTCGGCGCCGGCCCTCGGGGTCGATGCCGACGTAGACCTTCAGTACGGCACTGCCGTCCATGGCGAACCGCGTTCTGGAGTACGGCTTGAGGACTGCCACGCCGAACGGCCCGAGCCCTTGTCCGACCCATGGATCCACGGTCTTCGTGCTGCTCATCCTCCACACACCTCCGTCCCGTTCGAGAAGCAGAACCGATCACCAAGAACCTCTGGATTGGCGGGAGTTACCTCCATCGCCCTGCGGCTTTCTCGGTCTGCTGCGACAGTAGGCGCGGCGCCCCGCAGCACCCCGGAAAAACCTTCCGGGGTCGATTACGGCCACGAGGTGATGCTCAGGACATGCGAGGGATGACAGAGAACCTGACCATCGGCGAACGCGTTGCCTGGTATCGGCGCCGACGCGGACTTTCCCAAGAGGTCTTGGCCGGCCTCGTCGGCCGCACCACGGACTGGCTGAGCAAAGCGGAGAACAACCGGATCGAGCTCGACCGCCTCTCGGTGATCACTTCACTCGCCGAGGCCCTGGATGTCTCGCTCGGGGATCTCCTCGCCGAGCCGACGCTCCTGGAGTGGTCGAGTGACAGCGGCCGCCGTACGGTGCCCGCTCTGCGTGACGCGCTCATGGACTACAAGCAGCTCACGCCCCTGCTGGGGCTCCCACCCGACGACGAACCGCCGCCCCTGGCGGGCTTGCGGGACGCAGTGACGGAAGTCCTCGACGCCTACCAGGTGTCTCAGTACGGCTTCGCGACCCGACGGCTTCCCCTCGTCCTCGCCGACGCCCTCGCAGCCTCCCGCTCGTATTCAGGGCGTGACGGGGAGGAGGCCCATGCCGAACTCGCCTTGGCCTATCACGGTGCGGCCATGGTGCTGGGCAAGGTCGGGGAGTCGGAACTGGCGTGGATCGCCGCCGACCGCGGCTTGGCGGCAGCGCAACGGAGCGGCCAGAGCACGGTGACAGGCTCGCTCTTCCGCGCGGTCACGCACTGCCTGATGGCCACTGGCCGCTTCACCGCGGCGATCCAGCTGGTGAACGACGCGGCGGCCGTCATGCAGCCCGGCCTGGGCACCGCGAACGACGAGTACCTCTCGGTCTACGGCACGCTCTTCCTCGCCGGCGCCATGGCGGCCGCCCGAGCGGAGGACCGTGCGACCACCCAGACCTTCCTCCGCGAAGCGGATGAGGTCGCACAACGACTGGGTGCCGACGCGAACCACCTCTGGACGGCCTTCGGCCCGACCAACGTGGCCATCCACTGCGTCGCCACCGCAGGAGAACTCGGCGACATCCAGATCGCCGCAGACCTCGGGCAGCGCATCGACACCAGCGGCCTGCCGGTGGAACGGCGCGTGAGGCACAGCCTGGAAGTCGCCCGAGCCCTCAGCGCCTGGAACCGGACCGACGAGGCCCTGGACACGCTGCTGGACGCCGAGCGAGCCGCACCCGAGCAGGTACGCCACCACTACCTGAGCCGCGAACTGGTCATCGGGTGGATCCGCGGCACCCGAGGCCGCCCGTCCCAGCCAGTGGCCGACTTGGCTCGTCGGCTCGGCGTGGTCGGCGGTTAGAGTCCGTTCCGTGACCGAGAACGAGCACGAAGCGAAGATGGCCCACCCGCGCATGGCCGCCGGCGCGCTCTTCTTCGACGACGCCGACAGGGTCCTGCTCGTCGAGCCGTCGTACAAGGATTACCGCGACATCCCTGGTGGCTACGTCGAGAACGGCGAGTCTCCGCTGCAAGCGTGCGTGCGCGAAGTCCATGAGGAGCTGGGCATCAAGCCCGCCATCGGGCGGCTGCTCGTCGTGGACTGGGCGCCGAACCCGGGAGAGGGCGACAAGGTCCTTTATCTCTTCGACGGAGGCCGTCTCACCGAGGATGAGTGCGGGCATATCGAGCTTCAAGCCGACGAGCTCCGTGGATACGCCTTCCACGACACCAGGGAACTGTCAGCCCTCACAATCCCTCGCCTCGTGCGCCGTATCGCTGCTGGCATTGAAGCCCGTGCCGACGGGGTGACTGCATACCTGGAACGTGGAGTGGCGCCATAGGTCGCCATGTAGCGTGGGGTGCCTGGTCAGAGGCTCCGCGTGACACGCCGCTCGCCCAACAGCGCCCGCTGTTCCCCGGCCGACACGGCCGCGTGTGTCAGTGCGACACGCTGGCCTGCTTGCGTGATTACAGGTGAGCTGAAGAGCAAGATCGACCGACTCTGGGACGCCTTCTGGTCTGGCCGGATCTCCAACCCATTGGAGGTCATCGAGCAGATCACCTACCTGATGTTCATTCGGCGCCTGGACATCTTGGAACAGGCCAAAGAGAACAAGGCCAACCGCACCGGGCGTCCCGTCGAGAACCCGATTTACGCGGACGTCACCCAGGTTCTGCGCTGGCCGGTGTTCATCAACGAGTCTCCCGAGAACATGCTCACACAGGTGCGTGACGGCGTCTTTCCCCGGCTTCGCGCGCTGGGTGGTGAGGAGTCCACCTAGCACCACATGAAGGACGCTCGCTTCACCATTACTACCTGGAACCTGCTTGCCAAGGCTGTTGACATGATCAACGGCATCGACATGGACGACAAGGACATCAAGGGCGACCTGTACGAGTACATGCTCGGCAAGATCGCTACGGCAGGGCAGAACGGCCAGTTCCGTACGCCTCGGCACATCATCCAGCCGCCTCCACAGCGTCCGGTATGCCGACGAGATCTACGTCCTCGACCAAGGCCGCGTGACGGAGCCCGGATCCTTCGACGACCTGATGCACCTCGACGCCAAGGGCCCTGGGGACTTCCGCCGCATGTACCTGGTGCAGTCTGAGCAGTACCGACTCGACGGATCACCCTCAGTCCCTGCGCAGGGCAACGAAGCCACCGCCTCGCTCTCCACACCCACGAGCAGGGATTGATCACCTTCGTCCACGGAACGCTGCTCGGGGCTGAGTGCTACGAAGCCCAAGCCTCGGCCCCGAGCACCTTGGGATCAAGCAATTCCTCGAAGAGGTCACGCCCAGCGCTGCCCGCAACTACGCTGCCTCCAGGTTCGTGAGATGCAGCGAGGCTCAATGCAGCAACAGACCTGGAACAGTGATCGCCGCCGCACTGCCATCGGCCGTGTCGCCCTCTCCGTCCCCGCCCGCCAAGCTCTCGCCGACAGACAGCTCACGCCTGACAGAACGATCCTCGACTACGGCTGTGGACGCGGCGACGACGTGCGGGCCTTGGAAAGACTGGACTGCAAGGTCGTCGGCTGGGACCCCTACTACCGCTCGGAGACGCGCGCTGAGCCCTCCTCGGTTGTCCTCCTCACTTACGTCTTGAACGTGATCGAGGACTCGGCTGAACGCCGTGAAACCCTGAAGCGCGCCTGGGAACTCGCCAGCACCGTTTTGATCGTCTCCGCACGTCTCACCTGGGAGAAGTCCAAAGTCCGCGGCGAGGCATTCGGTGACGGCCTGCTCACCAGCCGCCAGACCTTCCAACATCTCTTCGGTGCCAGTGAGTTGCGCTCCTACGTCGAGGAAGTCACCGGTGCCCGGGTTGTCTCGGCGGCCCCCGGCATCGTCTACGTCTTCAAGGACGACACAGCCCGACTCGGCTATCTCGCCCATCGGATCACCCCAGATGCCGAGTGGCTGACCTCCGAGGACACCGCGTCCGCGATCACGGCTCTCGTCGACTACGTGGAGCGGCGGGGACGTCCGCCCCGCATTGACGAGATGCCCCGGGCGACGGCCGAACTCCTCGCGCATCTCAAGCCCGGTGAGGTGAAGCGACTGGTGAACGACACCGCAGATCCCGGCAAGGTTGCTGAGGGCGGAAAGCGCTCCACCTTGAACACTCTGCTCTACCTGGCGGTGGAGCTGTTCAACGGCCGAGGCCCCTTCGCCAGCTTGCCCCTCGGCGTGCAGCTCGACGTCCGATCCTTCTTCACGTCGTACAAGGAAGCCTGCCAGCGATCCGACCGGCTCCTCCTCAAGCTCCGCGACGACGCCTACGTGCGCGGCGCCATGAACGCCTCAGCCATCGGCAAGATGACACCGACCGCGCTGTACGTCCATCGGCGCGCCCTGGACCGTATGCCCACGATCCTGCGCCTGTACGAGCACTGCGCGTCCATCGCCGCCGGCCGCCCACAGGAATGGACCCTGGCGAAGCTGAAGCATCAAGGCCGGGCCGTCAGTTGGCTCGACTATCCCGAGTTCGACAAGGACCCACACCCGCGGATCTTGTCCTCCTACCTAGTGGACCTGAAGTCCCTCGAGACGTCACACCTATCCTACGCGAACTCGGAGAACCGCCCGCTTCTCCACCGCAAGCATGAGTTCCTGGCACCGGACGACCCCGATGTGGACCGTTACCACCGGCTCACCAGCTCCGAGGTGAAGGCGGGGCTGTACGAGCACCCACACCTCATCGGCACCGAGAAGGGCTGGGAAGCCGAGCTCATCCGCTGTGGCCGCGAACTGCGCGGCCACCGGCTCGTCCGGCGTCCGGAAGGCTGACCCAGCCCTCGAAGATCAGACTGCGTCAGGCTGCATCCGAGCGATCGTCGCTGCCACGTCCTCCGGGTCGAAGTCTGCAATCTGACTCGGGAACCACGAAAATCGCAGCCCATTGGTTGCAACTTCCTCCGGCAATCCCATCGCTGTCAGAACGTGACTGGGCGTGTACGCCGCGCTGGTGCATGCCGAGCCGGTCGCCACAGCTACCTGACTCTTAAGGCGCACGATCAGCGCCTCCGCATTGAGGCCATCGAACGTCACGTTCAGAATGTGGGGCACGGTGCGATCAGCGTCCCCATTAATCCGGAAGCGCGTCTTGCCAAGGGCGGTGAGCATTCGCTCTCGGATCGCAAGGGCGTCCCGCTTCCAACGGGCCTGCCCCTCGTTGAAAATCCTTGCTGCTTCATAAAGACCCATGATCAGCGGCACAGGTAGCGTCCCCGGGCGGAGCTTTCGCTCCTGGCCGCCTCCGAACATGATCGGCTCCAGTGGAACCTTGTCCCACCCGCGTCGTCGCGTCACCAGCGCCCCCACGCCCTTCGGGGCGCCGATCTTGTGGCCGCTGATGCTGATCATGTCGATGGGGGCCTTGAGGTCCTGCGGGACCTTGCCGTAGCCCTGTGCGGCGTCGACATGCAGGAATGTCGGCGTCTCGCAGAGCTTCTCGGCGAGCTCCGCGACGGGCTGGATGACGCCAGTCTCGTTGTTCACGTGCATGAGGGAGACCAAGAGCGTGTCTGGGCGCAACCTCGCCAGTACCGCCTCTGTCTCGATTCGGCCAGATGCTCCCGGCTCCAAGAAGTCGACCTCGAAGCCCCGGCTCTGCAGGTGCTGAAGGGGCTCAAGCACTGCCTTGTGCTCGATTGCGGACGTGATGATGTGGCGTCGCTCACTCTTCTCGCCGTAGGGAGCCATGCCCAGAAGGGCGATGTTGTTCGACTCGGTTGCCCCGGAGGTGAAGATGACCTCCTCGGTCTTGGCGCCTACCGAGCCCGCTAGGTATGCCCGAGCTTCTTGCACCGCCTTCTTGGCGCGCGCTCCGTACTCATGGGTGCGGCTGCCGGCGTTGCCGAACTCTTCAGTCATCCAGTGGCGCACGACATCCGCCACGCGGGGGTCCACCCGAGTCGTTGCTGCCACATCCAGATACGCCACCACAACCGCCACCCACTTCTAGGACGTTTCTCGTGCCATCGTGTACGTCAATCGGTTAACGTACACGTGTGACGCGTTAACGCGCTGCAGGGCACCGCCGTCTCTGTCAACACAAGAGGTGCCGCACGTCATCCCGCCGGGTGGCGTCACGGCGAGGCGCCCACCGATTCACGCTTCGCCCCTGCGCTAGCTCCATCGTGACCTGGGCGCTGAGGGGGAGCGTTGGTACGTCAAATGATGGCTGCCAGCTGACGCCAGTACGTTAAAGTTGCGAAGTGGAGAGCGAAGCTGTGGCACCTGCGACCCGAGTCGTCGCCCCCCGCACTTCCACGGGGTTCGAGTACACCTTCCCTGCGATCCGCGGCATTCAGGCAGGTCGAGAGTTCTACGTCTCTATGTGCCCGCTGCGGCTGATCCCCAAGATCTTTATCTTTGACGAAGATGAGCTGTCTCCGGAGCTGCGGGCGCAACGCATCCTCAACAAGGGGAGACTCCCCGCCCTTACTAAGTATATTCTGGACAATCCGGCTGATTACGTCTTCAGTGCTCTGACCGCTTCGGTCGATGGCGAAATGGACTTCGACAGCCACAGCGCGGATGGCACAGGCTTCCGCACAGGGCAGCTCCGCATCCCCATGGACGCCAGGTTCTTGATCAATGATGGGCAGCACCGACGGGCAGCCATCGAGCTCGCCCTCAAGGAGAACCCAGACCTGGGCGAGGAGACGATTGCTGTCGTCTTCTTCCACGACGCCGGGTTGGATCGATCCCAGCAGATGTTCGCCGACCTCAACCGGCATGCTGTCCGTCCGGCGCGCTCCATCGGTGTTCTCTACGACCACCGGGACCCTTCCTCCCAGGTGGTGCGGGAGATGACGGGAAGGGCGAAGATCTTCAAGGGCTACGTCGAGATGGAGAAAAGCAATCTCTCGGCCCGTTCCCGGATGATGTTCACCTTGAGCGCCCTGTACTACGGAACGCAGGCGCTCCTCCAAGGACTTGACCTCAAGCAAGACGCTGCTACGGAGCTGGCTCAGCTGTACTGGGAGACGATCGACAAGGCCCTCCCTGAGTGGGAGATGGTCCGCACCCGTGCTCTCACCTCCGCCGAGATGCGGCGCGACTTCATCCATAGTCACGGCATCGCCCTTCATGCCCTCGGGCGAATCGGAAACTCCCTCCTGCGTGAATCCACCTCGCCGGCCAAGTGGCAGAAGCGGCTCGCCCCACTTGAGCAGGTGGACTGGGCGCGGGCGAATACCGACTGGGAGGGACGTGCCATCGTCGGCGGCCGTGTGTCCAAGAGCCACCAGAACGTGACCCTGACCGTGAACTACCTGCGCAACCACCTCGGTCTCGGGCTTAGCCCCGAGGAGCAGCGCGTGGAAGACGCATACCTGCGAGGCGATGCATGAATACCCCCCTTCCCCTTGGCCTGCCCTCCGTCCGACGGCTGCCGTTTGACGGTCGGCTGCTCGACGACGTCGTCGCCGAACTGACTGACGAGGTGCGCGAGCTCTACACCGCGGATGAAGTTCCTTGGGTGATCGGGTACAGCGGTGGCAAGGACTCCACCGCAGTGCTTCAGCTGGTCTGGACGGCGCTGAAAGAACTGCCAGCCGACAAACTCATCAAGCCGGTTCATGTCATCAGCACAGACACCCTGGTTGAGAACCCGGTAGTGGCGGCTTGGGTTACTGCGTCGCTCGAAACCATGGAGAAGGCTGCTGCCGAGCAGGGGTTGCCTGTCGAGCCGCATCGCCTGACTCCAGAGATCAAGGACACCTTCTGGGTCAACCTCATCGGCCGCGGATACCCTGCACCGCGTCCCAAGTTCCGTTGGTGCACCGAGCGGTTGAAGATCAAACCTTCCAACTCGTTCATCCGAAGTGTCGTAGCCGCTCACGGCGAAGCCATCATGGTTCTCGGTATTCGCAAGACTGAGAGCCAGGCCCGTGCCCGCGCGATGGAGAAGCACGAGAAGCGCCGTGTCCGCGACCGACTCTCGCCGAACGCAAACCTCCCTAACTCACTCGTCTACAGCCCCGTTGAGGACTGGACCAACGATGACGTGTGGGAGTACCTGATGCAGAAGCCCAACCCATGGGGCTACAACAATCAGGACCTCCTCAGCATGTATCAGGGCGCCTCTGAAGACGGGGAATGCCCGCTGGTGGTCGACTCCACTACTCCGTCTTGTGGTTCAAGCCGCTTCGGCTGCTGGACGTGCACGCTGGTCGAGCAGGACAAGTCAATGACGGCAATGATCCAAAATGACGAAGAGAAGGAGTGGATGATCCCTCTGCTGAACTTGAGGGACAAACTCGATTCGCCCTTTGGTTTCGTAGAGGACAAGCTGGACCCCGACTACCAGCCCGGCAAGAAGATCCCGCACCCTCGGCCAGACAAGCAAGCTCGTGACTTCCGCCGGATGAACGGACAAGTCAACCTGTTCACTCGTCGCAGCGATGGGGAATTCAGCGTCGTCCATGGCCCCTACCTTCAGAAGTACCGGGAGGAGTGGCTCAGGGAGCTCCTGACTGCCCAAACCTGGATCAGGGCCCACGCGCCCGAGCACGTCCGCAACATTGAGCTCATCAGCATCGAAGAGCTCACGGAGATCCGGCGCATCTGGGTCTTCGACAAGCACGAGGTTGAGGACTCTGTACCGACGATCTACAAGAAGGCTACTGGCGAGGAGTTCCCCGGTGGTCCGCTCGATGAGCAGCTCGTCATGGGTGCCGATGAGATGGAGCTCCTCAAAGAGGTCTGTGACGGCGACGAGTTGCATTACGACATGGTGCGCGAGTTGCTCTCCGTCGAGCGCAAGTACCGCACCATGACGCGACGCTCAGGACTCTTCCAGGCACTCGAAGGCGCAGTGCAGAAGGGCTTCTATGAGGATCGTGACGATGCCGTCGCGTTCGCGCAGCGCAAGAAGAAGTGGCGCGAAGAGGTAGAGACCAACCCGACCTTCGACGAAGTGACCGACACTGATGCTCCTGCGTAACATCACCCTTGAAGAGTTCGGCGCTTATCGAGGTAAGCAGTCACTCGACCTCACCGTGAAGAAGAGCAAGCCGATCATCCTGATCGGTGGACTCAACGGTTGCGGCAAGACGACTCTGCTCGATGCCATCCAGCTCGCCCTGTACGGTCCGCGTGCCCGATGCAGTGGACGAGGCAGCAAGGCATACGAGACCTACCTTCGCGAGAGCATCAACCGACAGCACGACCCGGCACGTGGTTCCTCAGTCACTTTGGAATTTACCGTCACTGTCGACGGTAAAGAGCACTACTACAGTGTCGTC
Source organism: Streptomyces sp. NPDC047982 (assembly GCF_043204165.1). Classification (NCBI taxonomy): domain Bacteria; kingdom Bacillati; phylum Actinomycetota; class Actinomycetes; order Kitasatosporales; family Streptomycetaceae; genus Streptomyces; species Streptomyces sp. NPDC047982. Next base: position 171,410 of record NZ_JBIDBS010000008.1, read on the forward strand.
CGAAGCTGGCACGTCAACGGCAAGACCCTGAAGGAATTCCTCAACGTCTCCGTTGATGAGAACTACGTCACCAAGCCTGGGCGCCGTACTCAGCCAGAACTGAAGTACAGCAGGCTACTCAGCGAAGGCTGGGCAGACTACGTCGAAGACCTGCTTCCGCTTGAAGTGGCATCGCTGTCCTTCTTCGACGGCGAGAAGATCGAGTCCCTCGCCGACCCTGAGCGTGCAGCCTCGGTCATCGAGTCAGCGGTGCATTCCTTGCTCGGAGTAAGCACCGTGCAACAGCTCCGCACTGACCTGCTCGCACTCCAACGTCGCCAGAAGCTGTCCGATGAGGAACAGCACCTGATGGACAACATTCGTGCACAGGAGCATGAACGCGAGTCTGTTCAGGAACAGCTGGACGTGGCGGAGCAGGATTCGAAGCACCAAGATGCTCTGCTGAAGAATGCTCGCCACAAACTTGAGAGCTTGGAGCGCGAGTTCCAGAACGAAGGAGGCGGCCTCTTCGAGCGCCGTCTCGAGATCGAGCAAGAGCGTAAGCGGGCTGACGAGCGCCTTGCCGAGCTTCGTTTGTCCCTAGCCCAGGTCGCAGCAGGCCCGCTACCACTGCTCATGATGCGTACGCACCTGAAGGACGTCCGCAAGCAGGCCCGGCGTGAGCAGTCGGCGGCTGAAGCCGGCCAGGTCCTTGACGTCTTGGAGAAGCGAGATCAGTGGCTGCTCGATCTCTTGCCCGAGGATGCAAGGGACACGATCACGAAGAGGCTGGAGGAAGACCGAGTCAAGCGCTCCAAGTCTTCTGTCTTGAAGGTGGACTTCGCGCTTCCCCACGATGCTCTGGCGCAGCTGACGGTGCTTGACGAGGTTCTCGTACGAGACGAGGCTCGGGCCAGCGAGCTTCTGGCACTTGTTGCCGCTGCTGCTGAGGAACTCGATCAACTGGATCGCCAGCTGGCCGGTGTCCCGGAGCAGAGCAAGGTGGAAGACCTCCAGAAGAAGCGCGCAGCACAGCTCAAAGAGCTTGCCCGCATGGAGGCCACGGTCGCCCGTGGCAGGGAACGGGCCGCCGAACTCAAGCGGCGTCGGGCCAACGTGGAAGCCGCCCTTGAACGTGCTCACAAGGAGTTCGTCCGGACGAAGGTGAAGGCCGAAGAAGTCGAGCGGATCATCAAGTATTCGGAGAAGGCCCGAGGGACTCTTGAGCGCTTTGGTGAAGCACTCCTGCAGCGGCATATCAGTCGGCTTGAGGTGGCTGTACTGCAGAGCTTCAAGGACCTCATGCGAAAGCGGGGACTCGTCCAAGACCTCCGCATCGCCGGCGACTTCAGGCTCACGCTGACCGACTCTCAAGGCGACACGATCGACCCTGGGCGCCTCAGCGCTGGCGAGCGGCAGATCCTAGCCGTCTCACTTCTGTGGGGGCTGATGAAAGTCGCCGGAAACCGTCTTCCCAGCGTGATCGACACGCCGCTCGGACGCCTCGACAGCCGCCATCGCGAGCACCTTGTGGACCGATACTTCCCGCAGGCGAGCGACCAGGTACTTCTCCTCTCCACTGACGAGGAGATCGACGAATACCTGCTGGGCCGCCTGAAGAAGTCGGTAGCCCATACCTACACGCTGGTCCACGACGATACGACCTTCACCACCAACGTCGTCGAGGGGTACTGGTGGAACGAAGGAGCCCTGCATGTCGCTCGATAGCGTCCGTCTCTCGCAGCCAGCCAAAGATCGTTTGTCGTGGCTGAAGCGCACGACCGGGATCCCCAACTGGAATGTTCTGTGTCGGTGGGCCCTCGTCATGTCACTCAAGGACCCGTCGACCCCGTTGGTGAAGGACATCGTCACCGATTCGACTGTGGAGATGTCATGGAAGACCTTCGCCGGCCAGTACGGCGACATCTATCTTGCACTCCTTAAGCAACGCTGTATTGCCGACGGGGAAGAGCCGACGGATGAAAACGTCGCCAAGACTTTGACGATTCATCTACACCGAGGAATTGGCCACCTGGGCGGTCAAAAGGAGTTTCAATCTCTGGAAGGGCTGGTCGGAACAGCCAATCCTTCGTAATGGATGCGCTGGCGGGTTTCGCCCGAATTCTAGAAACTCGCCAGCGCATCCCACTTACGCCGTGGAAGACGCGGCAAGGCGCTTCGGTCCAATCCATCTATCTAGATGCCAGGGGTCGTGAGTCTCACAGTACACGGCGAGATTCACAGGCGTCAGGGCTCCTTTAGGATTTCTAGGCCCCGCGAACAGCTCGCTGTCCTCAATTTTTGACGAGCACCCGTCGGGGTGCTCGCACCTTCTGCGAGTAGCGACCGTGCGCAATACCCAGAGTGGCTGGGGTCGCGTCACGGGTCCAAGCGCGGGGTGCTGAAATATGCCACCTGACCACGGGGTGGCATCGTAGATGTTCGTGTATCGATTTTTTGTCGAATTGCACCAGCCGCAGGCTAGGCGCAAGTTGTCGATTATCGTTTGCCCACCCTCGGCGACGGGGATTACGTGGTCAACTTCAATACATAGCTGTGCGGGAAGTTGGCCGCGAGGGCGCGTGAAGTCAACGAGTTTCGATACTGGCGGCCCCGCTTTAGATTCGCGGAGAAACTTATCCCGAGCCTGGGGCCCGAAAAGGAATCCGCATAGATAGCAGCGCGGTTGCGGTTGCCCCAAGGCCCAGAGGTCTTCACGTAGCGAAATGCCGATTTCCACTCGCTTCCGTGCCCTTCGGGCAAGGATCATTTGCCAGGCAAATCTCGTGAGGACCTTGGCGTACTTCGTACGCTCATCAAGGGGAACCTGCGGGCTGGTCGCATTGAAGAAGGAAAGTATCGGTCGATGAAGGTGTCCGATATTGAGTTCCGCGTCCAGTTCGTACGGAGCAAGGTCCACCAAACTCTCGATGAACCACCGCGCCCATACAGTGGAGAGATCTCCGCGCAGTAGCCAGCCATGGTTTCCAGGGATAACCTCTGGAACTGTGTGCTTCGAGAGTGACTTCAAAGCCTCATCTGACCAGTTACTATCCAGCGCCTTCTTAATCTCGGCGAAGAAATCGCCGACTTCCTGCGGCTGCATCACGCCCCTGCAGTGGGGTTGAACTCGCCTTCCTTGGGCAGGTAGTCAGGGTTCCTGCGGTAGTCATTCCACAGGCGGGCCCAAGTGCGACGAATCAGAGGGGTGTCCTTCTTCTCGACTTTCCAGTTCCGGTTGAAGTAGGCGAGATTGACTCCGTCAAGCCACTCACTCATGGTGGCGTCGACATCAGCCAGATTATTGAGCGTCCTCTTCTGGGTGCGAAGATACTCGAAGTAGTCGGCGGCCAGGATCGTCAGGGATACCTTATTGAACAGGTTGCTTCGCGTCGTCCCCCATGCGTTGAGCGCCTCGGGATCATCGGAGCCAAATTTCTCCCTGATGTTTGAGTAGAACCTGATGAAGACTTCGCGCCAGGGGCCGTCGGGGCGACCCCATTCGGCAAGCTTCTCCTTGTGGGTGTCAAAGGCAGCCACGTAGGAACTGTCGTCCAGGTGGAACTTCGCCCAGGCTTTTGCCCAGTCATTCTTCTGTGCGAAGAGCTTGCCACCTGACAGCTCACGGAAGATGCTGACGAGTCCCTTGAGTACGGACCACTGGAGATGGGTGTTCTGATCCCCGGTGGCACCCGTGATGCCTGTCTGCACGAAGTTCTTGAAAGGACTTTCATCAGCGCGGGTGAGGTAGGCAATGGCCTGCGAGTCATCGAGCTTGATGCCGGCGTCCTTGAGACGCTGGGCAACAGGGTCGAGCTCTTCCTTGCTCAGGCTGGTTGAAACGATCGTGCCCAGGAGCGCCTTGCCCATGGGGGTCGCCTTCTGGTTGACCACCACGAACTGAAAGACGTGCTCGCTCGGGCTGTCGTCCATGAGGAGCGAGACCGGGAGCTGTCGGGAGTGCTGGCCGATGAACTCGGCCTTCGCCTGCCCGGGGTCTTTGCCAGCCTCGGCCGCGTCCAGCAGGAAGTCTTCCCCTTCGCTTCCTTCGGCGAGACTCTCGGCTGCAAGTACGGCACCCTTCAGGCGGTGCTGGCCGTCCACAAGCATGATCGGCTTGAGGTAGCTGATCATGGCATTGCGGTCGAACCCGAGGATCCTGTCGGGGTTCGCATCTGGGTCCAAGGCTCCAAGGACCTTGATGCGTCCTTTGAGCTCGGTGTAAAAGTCGATCAGATGCGTCTCGTCTGTGAGGAGCACGCTGGCAGCGTCCGTGTCATCGCCGTTGCCCCCGTTTTCCTCTGCTCCCTCTTCGTCTTCGTCTTCGTCCTCTTCCGTGAGGACTTCGAGCCCATGCTCTTTGCGCCCTCTGTCCATGATCGAAGACAAGCGATCTGGGTCCAGGTCCGTTTCCTTGAGTTCCGGAACACGTGACTCCAGTTGCTCGACAACCTGAGTCATGAGGTCCAGCAGAGAGGTGTCGCTGAAGTCAGGGCTCACGATCTTGATCGTGCCGAACTGGGGATGCCCATCGAGCTCTTCGAACTCCACCAACGTCTTGGTCTGCGGCGCCGCAAGGAGCGGGTTCTGCACGATGTTGCGCTCGTCATGGTAGAAGCTCGAGAGCTCGCGGATGCGAGTCTTGTTCTCTTGCCGCTGGAAGCCGATCGTTTCCTCGTCATCGAGTCGGCTGCGCTGCGGGACGCCGACCCACCGGTCGATCTCGGTCGCCGGCGCCGCGAAGAAGACCAGCGGCTTGCCAGATGCCGTCTGCTGCGTGACGTGTGCTGGGTACGTGTATGTGATCGTCTTCGCGTTCACGCAGGGCCCTCCAGAGCGACATGATCCAAGCCGCCCCCAACGCTACCTGGTGACAGAAACCGACAGGGCGTTCTTCCAGCATTCCTCGCGCCTCCGTGCCATGTGACCTGCGCCAGCGCGGACAGATGGGAATCCGCAGGGACGACGGTGAGGGGAAGGACCTCAAAGCTGTCCCATAGGAGATGTGGGCGTTCCGCAGATGACTGTCAGTGGCGCGCTCTACAGTTCAAGAACCTGCTCATGCCGAAGTCGACCACCTGGCGACGACGGCCAAAGGGAGAGTGGGTCAAGACTGAGTGGGTCCGGCTTACAGCAGCCGGGCACCGGGGAGGGGCTCCATGCTCCAGCTCAACGAAGTCCGTATCGAAACGATGTGCCGTCTCTACGCGAAGTACAGCAAGCGTCCATGGGATGGCGAGTACCTCGATGTGCTCGACACTCAACCTCACGCTCGGCGAGAAGCGCGCCGCGGATGACCCAGACCATCCGTGCCGGAACGTCATCAGGGACGCACGCCGGACCATTCGTCGCGCGCATGCCAACGCTCGCGAGCAGGCCGCCTGCCGCCCGCTCGCTGACGCAGCTCGCCGCCGTGTGTGCTCCACGCCCGCAGACGGAGCGACGGTGGCCGAGGTGATCACTCATATCACCCCCGAGGCTTGTGCCGTCGCAGCGGAGACTCTGCAGGAGCTGAGAGTCTTTGCGAGGACACTCGGATCTCATGGGCCCGCGTGCCTCCAAGGAAGGCTCGACATGATGACCGTCGCCGACTCCGCAGTACAGACGCAGCGGTCTGTGGCGACCGTGGAGCGGACCCGACACGCACTTCGCCAGCACGCGAAGACGCTCATCAGCATCCCGCCGTGACGGGGCTCCAAGGATCAGGTGTTCGTCTTGGTGAGCCGTACGAGAGCAAGGGAAGCTTGGCTCTCCGTTTCACGCGGGCCGTCGTCAACCTGCAGATTCCCGTGGGAACCATCGGCGCTTACCTACTTCTGCAATACGAACAGCAACAGGCCACGCCCTTGTACGTCGGCCGCTCCGACACCTGTCTCCGTCAACGTCTGATCCGTCACCCCCTCCGTAGCCGCGCCAACACGCGACAGCCACCACGCCTACGCCATCGAGTCGTACTGGTACCACCGCTACCTCTCGACGAGCGCCACGATCGCCAACTTGATCCATCCCGCCAGCCCCGCAGGAACAGGCCGACGCTGCCCGTACTGCTACGAGACCGAAATTGAGCGCGCGCTGCGCCGCGCTCTCCCTCCGCCGCACACTCTGTAGATCAGGAGACCAGTATGAACGACATCGCCGAGGGCGCCATTCCCGTCGTCCTGTCCGGCCAGGCACTCCTCAGCCTCCGTGAGTCGGGCCATAACTTCCCGTCCGCAGTCGGGGAAGTGATCGACAACAGCGTCGAGGCACGCGCCAACCACGTCCAGATCATGACTGAAGAGGTCATGAAGGGGCGCAAGAAGGTGATCAGCCAGATCGCCTTTTTCGACGACGGGGAGGGCATGGATGACAAGACCCTGCACCACTACCTGCAACTTGGCTTCTCCACGCGGTTCATGTCCGACAAAACCATCGGCAAGTTTGGTGTCGGCGCCAAGCTGGCCGGCCTCAGCGTGGGCACGTGCATCGAAGCATGGTCTCGTGTGGCGGGTAGCGAGGCGATCAGGCATGTGATGTTCGACCTGGACGATGCCGTCGAAGCAGAGAAGCGGGGGGAGAAGATCGGCATTAACCCGCCCGACGATGAGCCGCTGCCCGCCCATCTCGTGCCCTACTTCCCGGAAGGCACCGGGACGCTAGTCCTTTGGTCCAAGATCGACCGGGTGTCCGACGGACACGGCCGCAGCACCCCGGACCACGTCCGCACAGAAATCACCAAGGAACTCTCCAGGATCTTCCGGGACTTCCTCTGCGGCGGCATCAGGATCACGGTCGACCACACCGATCTTGTGCCCCACGACCCGACGTTTCTGCGCAAGGGAACTTGGGTGGACAAGGTCCTGACGGATGAAATCGCTCGCCGCGAGAACGCGCCGCGGGACGACAAGGACACCCACTTCGAGGGGCAGGTCTTTTTCAACGAAGAAGTGGACGTCCAGGGAACCGATCACAAGATTCGAGTGGTCATTACGCTCGCACCCCGCGAAGTGCTGCGGGCCAAGGGCAAGGGTGGAGACGCCCTGGCACGCAAGCTGCGGTTGCCCGAGAACGAGGGCGCAATCAGCTTCATGCGGCTCGATCGCGAGATCAGTTACACGCCGGTGGCCCGTCTCTTCCCCGACGGGATCCTTACGCCGGACAGGTTCATCGGCTTCGAGGTCTACTTCACCCCTGAGCTCGACCGCCTCATGGGCGTTCGCAACGTCAAGCGCGGAGCAGTGCCGGCAGATGAACTCCGCAAGACTCTCCGTGATTTGGCTCGCCGGATCATCCCGCGGGCGCGCGAAGAACTCCAGCGCCACTGGGGCGATGACGATCGGACCGAAGCGGTGAAGTCAGGGGAGCACGCCTCTCTGGCCAAGGCGGTGAAGGAAGCCGATCGCACGATGCCCAAGTCGCGAGTCAAGGACGTACCCACTCCGGACGAACGGGACAGGGAGTACGTCGACCTTGCTCAGGATGCGGGGCGCAGCTCGACCGAGGAAGAGCAGGCAGCATACGTCCAAGAGATCAAGGACATGCCCTTCGTGATCGAGACGGTCAGCTTCCCTGGCGACCAACTCATCGAGCTGACCCACCTTGGGGACCAGACGATCATCCGGCTCAATCAGCGACACGCCTTCTACCGGGAGATGTACGAGCCGCTTAATGCTCTCTCCAAGGACGTCACCATGGCGAATGCTCCGTCGCTGCAGACGACGGCACGTCGAGCGATCGAAGCCATAACTTTGCTGCTTGTCGCCTACGCGAAGGCTGAGTCGATGCACGACACCCCGAACGAGCAGTACGGACAGTTGAGGAAGCAATGGGGCGGCTTCGCTGAGCTATACCTCAACAAGATCAAGGATGTTCTCTGACAGCCGAGATCACCCGCTAGTCCGTGCCCTGGTGCAAGAAGTCATCGCTTGTGCCAGGGCACGGTTCTGTATGCCCGTGCTCTTGAAGAGCTGCTCGGGGTTCTGTCAATCAAACGGTGTAACGCGGGTGGTTGAGGTTACTGACGTGCCGCGGAGAGCCGGCCGTCGAAGGTGATGTCGAAGGCGTTCAGCGCGGTCTTCCAGCGCATGATCCAGCGGGCCTGAGCCTTGCCCGTGGGGTCGAGCGACATGATCGCCATGTAGACGCACTTCAGGGCGGCGGTCTCGTTCTGGAAGTGTCCGCGGGTCTTGACCGCCCGCCGGATCCTGGCGTTCACGGACTCGATCGCGTTGGTGGTGCAGACGATGCGGCGGATCTCGGTGTCGAACCGCAAGAATGGGGTGAACTCCGCCCACTCGTTCTCCCAGAGCCTGACGATCGCCGGATACTTTCGGCCCCAGGCGTCGGCGAGGATCGCCGGGACACGGAGCGGCGGGAAGCATGGGCGCGTGAAGGTATACGGCTCATCTGGGACGAGCACAAGGCCGGGGTGCCATGTCGGGGATGTGGCGAACCCATGTATGACGGCCTGGGGAACTGGCCGGGGCTCATGTACCTCACCGAAGAGGAGAAGCGCGACTACGAGGTCATGGAAGAGCGGTTCCGGGAGCTGCACCCAGATTGCAAGAGCGGCCGCTGGGGCACAGGCGGGTCGCGCATGAGGCACTGCTGTCTATGCTGTCCGCTGCCACCGATGGGGCCGGCGCAGATCGAGAAGCTCACTCGACTCTTTCAGACCTTCCCCTCTGCCGAGGAACGCAAGAAGGACCTGGACGCCTGGGAGCTGATCCTCACCTGCGATCACGTGACCACCTTCATCCAGCACCGGGAGAACACCTACGTCCGGTGAGTGGTCGACTGCCCGGAGTGTCAGACGCGGCGAGAGCAAGCGGCTCGGACTCGCATATAGCGACGATGGCGTGGAGGCAGCCCGGAGTGAGGTGGAGCAGGCATGTGTCGCTGCCGAGCTGACCAAGGCGAAGGAGCAGCTCTGCCGCCAGCAGTAGCGTACTGCTGCTACGAGCAGCCGGATCGAGGAGCTCCAGAAGCAGCTCACCCCGACTGCCCGGGACGACGGAATTGCGTGAGCGGTGCGTGAGCGGACTGGGTGGGACAGGGTGGATTGAGCAGCACGTGGGTTGTGGGGCCTAGGTCTCTGGCCTGGGGAAACGGGATTCTGCGGCACCGTCCGGCACCACCCGTCACGATCTTGCAGGCCCTCGTAATGCGTAGGTCTCGGGTTCGAATCCCGAAGGCGGCTCAGAGAAACCCCAGTTCACATAAACCGTGACCTGGGGTTTTCTGTTGCTCGGGGCATGCGACTCACACGGCTGGGGTGCCGCGACTTTGCTTGCGTGAGCGATGCCTGAGCGGAGCCGCTCAGGGACCTACTTCTTGGGCTTGCGGCGCTTGGCCTGGGCTTTTGCCTTGTCCTTCGGCTTGCCGCCCTTCGCCCTGGCATTCTTGGCCGCAGCCTTCTTCGCCGCCTTGCGTGTCGCCTTCTCCGCCTCGGCCTTGCGCTGAAGGGGGACCAGCTTCGCGGTCGCCTCGGCGGCGCTCCTGCCGACCTGGGGCAGGACGCTTAATGGTGACGTCGGGTAGGGGAACTGTCCGAATGCCCTTGAGTCAGCCGTTCGGTGCCGAGGTCGTCACGATCGGCAGACCTGGATCAGGGAGGCAAGGATGGCGCCCGGGTCGTGTAGGGGGCGGGCGCCGTCGGTGACGACTCGGCGTGTGCCGGGATCGACCGGGTTCGTCTGTGCCCAGTCCGGGGGAGCCCGATGTTGATCTCGACTTCCAAGCCTGATCCTGTGGACGGGACGCGAAAGCGGGGACCGAGTGCTTCCAACACCGTTCGGGACGCGCCCAGTACACGGCGGTGGGTCCAGGGGTCACTCATGCGCACTGGTTGGGAACGGTACGAGCACTTCGACAACCGGGACGCGGGCTGGACCAAGGCCGTCCTCCGCCCCGACGGCGGGAGCCGCAGTCGGTAGGCGGAACTGGTCGGTAGGCAGAGCTGGGCTGTAAGCAGAGCCGATCGGCAGGCGGAGTCGGGGTGTTGTGGTGTCACATCACCTCTGTGACGAGGGAGATCGCACGGTCGACGAGGCCCGCCTCGTGCCCCTCGTGCCCTTCGAGTCCCGCGTGCGCCGTGGCGGCGGTGCGGCGCGCGGCGGCTTCCGCGAGCTGGGGAGCGGGGATGCCGCCGGACGCGGAGAAGTGCGGCGCCAAGGCATTCAGCAGGGCGAGGGCGCCTGCCGACACCGCGTCCCGGACCCGGGGGTCGATCGTCGTCCGGGCCAGGAGCAGGGCCGTCATGGCGCGGTCCAGGGCGGGCGCGCCCTCCGCCGTGCCGCTCCAGTCGATCACCACCGGTCCCCCGGGCGTCAGCATCACGTTGCCCGGGTGCAGGTCGAGGTGGAGGATCCGGTCGTCGGGGTGCGGGGAGAGTCGTGCCGGGACGGTGTGCAACTCGCCGAGGAGCCCGGCCAGTACGGTGGCCGCCTCGGACGTGGAGAGGTCGCCGGACTCCAGGGATGCCAGCATGGTCGGGCCGGTCAGGCGCCGCAGCACCAGGTCGCAGGAGGCCGTAGCGGCGTCGCGCGGGCCGAGCCGGGGAACCGGGTAGCCGTGTGCGCTGAGGTAGGACATGACTGCCCACTCATGGGTGGCGTCCAGCCCGTCGCGGTTGCGTCGCAGGACCCAGTTCTCGTCGAGCGCGTACACGTCGGCGGTGCGTCCGGCACCCAGTAGCTCACCTATTCGCATGCGACGAACCTATGGGTAGGGGTGCGCGACGGGGAGTTCAAGCGCATGTGGACGTCCTCGGCCCAGCCCAGGAGCCGGTCCACGACGATCTCACGCCCCTCGTGGTCGCGGACGCGGCCGGAGCAGTGGCCGAAGCACGGGTCGGCACGGCAGGCGATCAGACCTGCGTCGGTTCGGGTGGAGCGGTTGTGGAGCGGGACGAAGGTGAGGCCCACCGCGGGCCCGTCGCCCGGCGAGGTGTGCAGGCGGCGCGGATCGGCAAGGCTGGTGCCACCGTCTCGCGGCGGTGCCTGGGTGTCACCGGCGGGGTACACGCCGCACCCGGACCGGAAGCCTTCCGGTCCGGGCCGTCGGCTGTCCCGGGGGGGCGGCGGGGCCGGGGAGTAGCCTGGGGGTGTACGGCTTCCTGGTGAGGTGAGCCGGTCGTGTCGGCCCGCACGTCGAGGGAGGCCGTGGCGCATGGACACCCTGATCAATGTCGTGGTCGTCCTGGCGATGATCGCGATCGCGGCGTTCGTCATCCATCTGCTCAACACCCGGCACCGGCATCAGCATCTGCGTCGCGTGCACTACGACCACGGCCTGGCCGGGTTCGGGGACCGCCCCGCGTCGGGCCCGGCCTCAGGTACAGGTTCGGCCCCCGGCCGCCGATCAGGAGCGGATTCCGGTGCGGCTCCAGGACGGCAGGACACGGTAGAACGGCAGGACACGGTAGAACGGCGGGACGTGGCCGGACGGCGGGACGTGGCCGGACGGCGGGAAGGCGACTCTTCCGGTTCCGGAACAGGCACCGACTGACAAGCCTGCCTTGAGTCGCCGGCGGACGGCGGTCAGCCGTCAGATCCGAGCCGTCAGTTGCCTGCGGTCAGCGGCCAGCGGGCCCTTGGCGCTCCGGGCATCTGGGCTGGGTGCGGTGAGCTACGTGCGGGCCCCTGTTCCGCAACTGCACCGCGTCTACTTCGCGTCCGAGTAGCGCTCCACCACCGCCGTCGTGAACGGAAAACGCACCGGTGTCTCGCCGAACACGGTCCGCCCGGCCGTGCGACCCGCTGCCCGGATCGCCTCCACGACCGCCTCCGCCTCCTCACGTGGACAGTGCACGATCACCTCGTCGTGCTGGAAGAAGACGAGTTCGGCCCGGAGCCCGGCGGAGCTGATGGCCCGGCGCAGGGCGGCCAGGAGCAGCAGGGCCCAGTCCGCGGCGCTGCCCTGCACCACGAAGTTGCGGGTGAAGCGCCCCCGCGCGCGGGCGCTGGACGACGCGTAGCCGGGCGTGAAGCCGCCGGTGGCAAAACCGTCGGAATCGTCGGCGGATCCGTCAGTGGATCCGTCCGCAGAGAGGGGCGCGGGCTCCTCCTGGGGAATGCCGGCCTCGTCGTCCTCGGCCCCGCCCACCGCGGGCGGGCTGGTGCGGCCCAGCCACGTCCGTACCAGGCGTCCTTCCTCGCCCGCTTTCGCGGCCTCGTCGACGTAGGCCACGGCGAGCGGGAACCTGCGGCGCAGGGCAGCGAGGTTCTTCAGGCCGTCGCCCGAGGTCTGGCCGTAGATCGCGCCGAGCAGGGCGAGCTTCGCGTGTTCCCGGTCGCCGTGGAACGCCCGGTCGGACAGGGACGTGTAGAGGTCGCCGTCGTGGCCCGCCACCTCCATCAGGCCGGGGTCGCGTGAGATCGCGGCCAGCACCCTGGGCTCCATCTGGTCGGCGTCGGCCACGACGAGGCACCAGCCCTCGTCGGCGACGACCGCCCGCCGTATCACCTTGGGGATCTGCAGCGCACCGCCGCCGTTGGTCGTCCAACGGCCACTGACGGTGCCGCCCGGCTGGTACTCGGGGCGGAAGCGGCCGTCGTGCACCCAGTCCTGGAGCCAGCTCCAGCCGTGCGCCGTCCAGACGCGGTACAGCTTCTTGTACGCGATGAGGGGTTCCACCGCCGGATGGTCCAAGCCCGCCAGCTCCCAGCGGCGCGTGGACCGCACCTTGATGCCCGCCTGGGCGAACGCCTTCACGACATCGGCGGGGAGGTCGGGGCGGACGCGTCTGCCGAACGCTGTCGAGACCTCGTCGGCCAGCTCGGCCAGCCTGCGGGGCTCCCCGCCGCCCGCGTAGCGCTCGCCGAGCAGTTCCTGGAGCACCTCCCGATGCACGTCGGCACGCCAGGGCAGGCCGCTCCGGTTCATCTCGGCGGCCACCAGCATGCCGGCCGACTCGGCGGCGGTCAGCAGGCGCATCCGGCCCGGGTGCGCGGTGGCGTCGTGACGGCGGAGCTGGTCGGCGTAGACCTGGATCAGGCCCTCGAACGGCAGGTCCGTGCCGGGGCGCGGCTCGAAGAGGGTGGACTGCGAGCCGGGTTCGGCGGCGCGGGGCGGCGGATCGGGAGGCACGGGGGCGTTGTGCAGGCGGGCGTGGGCGGCGGCAGCGGAGCGCGGTTCGCCCAGGCGGCCCTCATGGGCGAGGAGGAGGGATTCGGCGACCTCGATGTCGTAACAGCGGTGCACCGGCACGCCCGCCGCGAGCAGTCGCGGGTACGTCTCGGCGGTGGAACGCCAGACCCAGCGCGTGACCTCCGGCCGGGAGCGGACGGCCGTCACGACGTCGGGCTCGGTCAGGACCGGTGCGGTGGGCACGCCGGAGGCGTCCAGCGGGGCGAGGAGCGCGCCGCCGGTCTCTGTGGTGGCCAGAGCCCAACGTTCGGTCATGCCGTCGAGTCTGGCACCCACCACTGACAGCAGGCACGGACAGTGAGCGCCGGACGCGTACAGTGACGGAGGCGGCGGGGGGACGGGGTAGCGGAGGTGGCGGAGGTAGCGGGTGGCAGGGCGAGGGTGCGGTGACGGGGCGAGGGCGCGATGACAGCGTGACCGGACAGGGATGGCGGCGGTGGGGGGGGGGGGGGGGGGGGGGGGGGGGGGGGGGGGGGGGGGGGGGGGGGCGGGCCCGCCGCGCCGCCCCCCCCCCCCACCGCCGCCCCGCAGCGCTCCGCCGCACCCTGGTCCAACCAGCAGAGCTGACCCCCCCCCCCGGGGGGGGGGGGGGGCCGCCCCCCCCCCCCCCGGCCCCGCGGCCCCCCCCCCCCCCCCCCCCCCCCCCCCCCCCCCCCCCCCCCCCCCATCCCCGTGCCAGAAGGCCGGCGGGGGCGACCGGGGGCCATCGCGACTACGAGTCCGTCGTCCAGGTGCCCAGCGATATCTCGGCGGTGATGCCGGGCCCGAAGCCCGCCATCAGACCGCGGTGGCCGTCGAGGGCCGACGCCTCATCGAACATGCGACCGAGTGCGTCGAGCACCACCGCGCTGGCTATGTTGCCGTACTCGGTGAGTGTCGCGCGGCTGAAGCGGAACGCCTCGGGCGGCACGTCGAGGAAGCGGCTCAGGTCGTCCAGGATGCGCGGGCCGCCCGCGTGGATGATGTAGAAGTCCATCTTCCCGGCGTTCCACTGGTGCTCCTCGGCGACCGCGTTGAGGGCCGGAGCGAGCGGTTCCATCGTTCCGGGCACCCGCTTGTCGAGCTGGAAGTGGAACCCGGTGGACCGGACCGCGTAGGAGATCCAGTCCTCGGTGTCCGGGATGATGTACGAGCCGTTGCGCTCCAGCCGTACGCCGGTGCCGCCGCGGCCACGGAGTACGACGGCGGCGATGCCGTCGCCGAACAGGCCGTTGGACAGCAGGGAACCCACGCCCAGGTCCGTGGGCTGGTAGCAGAGCGAGCAGAACTCGCAGGCGACCACCAGGACGTTGCCGTCGGGGTACGCCCTGCAGAAGTCGTGCGCACGGTTGACCGCCGCGCCCCCCGCGGCACAGCCGAGCTGGGCGATGGGCAGCTGACGCGTCTCCGGCCGGAAGCCCATCTCGCCGATGAGCCACGCGGTCGGCGGCGGCATCATGAACCCGGTGCAGGAGACGTACACGATCAAGTCGATCTGACGCGGCTCCAGTTCGGCCTGGTCGAGCGCCCGGCGCACCACCGCCGGGACCCGCGCCTTGGTGTGCTGCTCGTAGGTGATGCTGCGGGCGTCGAAGCCCGGGTGCTGGAGCACCTTGTCGATCGGCTGGATCAGGTGCCGCTTCTGCACCCCGGTATGTTCGATCAGGCGAAGGACCAGGTCGAGCTGTGGGTGGTCGCTGTGCAACCGCCGAGCCAGCTCAAGGGTTTCCTCGTTGGTGATGACGTACTCGGGCACCTCGATTGCCGGCTTGCAGAGAACCGCCATGGAACTCCTCCTAGCGGACTTGGTCCAACACGGCCGGGCCCGGAGCGGTCGAGGAGTGTCCGCCGACGGCGGGAGACGGAGGGAGAGGGCGGGATCGCCCACCACGACCCCGGCCGCACGGCGTTGTGCGAGGGGACTGTGGGGGATTCCCGCGCCGGTCTCGATACCCCTGGAGCGGGCGCGGACGGGCCGACCGTCGAAACAGTGCGTGCTCGCCGTTCGTGGGCGGATCCTCATCCGCCACGGCTTGGTTGGCCGTCGGGAACACGCTACGGCAGGGGGATCGATGCCGCACGTCGAGACAGCGATCGTCCCCGCCCCGCCCCGTCTCGCCCCCTGCTGTGCAGCGGTTGGGGCGACGGCGGGAGCGGGGCGGAGGCGGGAGTGGGAGGGGGAGTGGGGCGGAGGCGGGAGTGGGAGGGGGAGTGGGGACGGGAGTGGGAGTGGGAGTTGGGCGGAGGCGGGCGCGGGTGCTGGGGCGATCGGTAAGGCGTCATGGCGATCGGCCGGTACGCCGTGGGGCCGGCGGGGTGCCCGTGTGCGCCCGATGCGCCCCGGACATCGGGTGCGGCTGGGGTGGGGCCTGGCCAGCGGCACCCGGCGGTACCCGGGGACATTCCGGGCACGTGCCTGGACGGTTCCGGGACCGTTCAGGGACCCGGCCGGGCCGCGCCCCGGAGCGTTCCGGTTGCCGGGCGCCTTGCCGGGCCGCATCATCGATGACGGTCGGCTTCAGGATGACGGTCGACAACGGTATGGGAAACACCGCCCGTGACCGGCTGACCGGTTACCAGCCGGGCCGCTCCCTGCCCGCCGGGCCGATCGCCAGTCGGCCGGTCACCAGGTGACGGGTAGTTCGAGGGGATAGCGCCAGATCGAGGTCTTGTTCCAGCGCACTTCCTCGGCGGGCGTCGCCAGTTTCAGTGCGGGGAAGCGCCTGAGCAGCGTCCCGATTCCTACTTCCAGCTCCGTGACGGCGAGCGGGGCGCCGAGACAGTGGTGGCCGCCCCAGCCGAAGGTCATGTGCGAGGGGCCTTCGCGCCCCAGGTCCAGCTCGTCGGGGCGGTCGAACTTCCGCGGGTCGCGGTTGGCCGTCAGATAGGAGACGTGCACGATGTCCCCTGCCCGGATCAGTACTCCGCTCAGCTCCACGTCCTCGGTGGCGACCCGGGGGATGCCAACGCCCTTGCGGAAGGGGATGAAACGCAGCAGTTCGTCGATGGCCTGCGGCAGCATCTCGGGGCGCTCGCGCAGCATGGCCAGTTCGTCGGGCCTGGTCAGCAGCGTGTAGCAGATGTTCCCGATCTCGTACGTGGTGGTGTCCTGGCCGGTGATGAGCAGGACCATGGCCATCACGGTCAGTTCCTGGTCGTTGAGGATCTCGTCCCCGTCGCGCGCCATGGCCAGTGCGCTGATCAGGTCGTCGCCGGGATTCGCGCGGCGCTCCGCCGTCAGCCTCTGGAAGTAGGCGCGGAGGTCGGCCTTGGACCGTACGGCGTTGTCCCGGTTCTCGACGGTGGTGTCCATCATGGTCCGGGCGTGGGCGCGCAGTTGTGCGTCTTCGCCCTCCGGGATGTCGAGCACTTCGCAGATGGTGGTCAGTGGCAGCGGGTCGGCCAGATGCGCGAAGAGGTCCGCAGGGGCGCCGTGCTCCTCCATCCGGTCCAGCAACTCGTCCACGACATGCTGGGTGCGCACCCGCATGCGCTCCATGTGGCGGGGGGCGAAGCCCTTGGAGATCAGGCTGCGCAGTCGGCTGCTGCCCGGCGGGTCCATCACGTTGATCGCTTCGTCCTGCACGATCGGCTCGGGCGTCATGCGCGGGAAGTTCCGGCCGATGATGGCGCTTCGGCTGAAGCGCCGGTCGGTGGTCACCGTGCGTACGTCGTCGTAGCCGGTGACGAGCCACGCGTCGCCGTCGCCGTGCGGCAACCGGATGCGCGAGACGGGTTCTTCAGTCATCAAGTGCTTGAGAACCGGGTCGAATTCGAGGGCTTCGGCGTAGTCGAACGGGCAGAGCCGGGCGCCGGTGGCTGGTTCCATGCGGAGCTCCAGAGGGAGAAAACTGACGGGTGGTCCGGGGGAGAGGGGAAGGGGGCTGGACGTCTGGGGCAGCGTGGGCGGTGGGGGCGGGCTGGACGGGACATGGGTGCCCGGTCTCCCGCACGGACACGCGCCGTCCGGGTCCGATTGGTCCAGATATTGGCCCATATGCAGAACGGATCCCACGCCCGGGTGTGTCCGGGTTCGCTGGACCGGCGGATTCGGCGCGTGGGGCGGTGGTCCGGTGGGCCGGGGCACGCAGGTGCGCGCCGGGGTGATGCCTGGTGGTGTTGCGCGTGGTGGGTCGGCGTGTGTCGGGTGGGTGCTGGTGGGGTTACGGGCGGCAGGCCGACGTGCGCCGGGGTGACGCTCGCGGAGTTAGGGGCAGCGGGCCGGGCGCGTGTCGCCGTGGCCGTACCGGCGGTCCGGGCGCGGGTCGGCTCAGCCGGTCGGGGACGGCACGACGTTGGTCGCGTCCAGGGCCGGACGCACAGCGCGGGCGAGCGCGACACCGTCGCCCACGGCCCAGAAATGGGTGAAGAACAGGCGCGGGTTCTCGGCGAGGTGGTGGTTGTGCAGCTCGACGAGCTTGATGCCGCCGCGCCGCAGGGCCTTCAGTACGGCCGGGGTCTCGTCGGCGAGCATGGCGCAGTCGCCACTGAGCGCGGCCCGGCCGCCGCCCAGGGGCTGGAAGTTGAACGCGCTGGTCGATCCGAGGCCGGGCGGCAGGATCAGGTGGCCGTCCGTGATCGTCTCGCGGCGCACGAAGAGGACCTTGTAGAGCCCGTCCTCGACGGTCCCCTTCGTGCCGAGCACCGCCTCCATTCCGGCAGTGTCCAGGTCCACCGGGGCAGACGGCCGGGGCGGCTGGGCGGGCGGGGTGCCGGTGCGGTCGAGCCCGGCGCGCAGACCGCGGGCCATGGCCACGGCGTCGTGGCCGTGCGCGTGGACGTGGGTCCACCAGATGTCGGGGGTCTGGGAGAGCAGGTGCTTGTGGAGCGCGGTCTGCCCGATCCCGTGCGCGAGCCAGGCGTCGGTCACCCGCTGCAACTCGTCCTCGGTGACCGCAACGTCGCCCATCAGCATCGTGCTGCCGTCGGCGTAGCGGACGAAGGCCACATGCGTGCCGAGCGCGAGCCCCGGGGTGACGTTCACCCCCTCGGAGACCACGTGCAGGTCCCGTCGGGGGAAGCCGGTGTGGTAGATCACGCCGCGCAGCATGTTGCCCTCTCGACCCAGCGCCCTCGCCACGCGCGCCCAGTCCTCTGGCGCGGTGGGAACAGGCGAGACCCGTCCGCCGTGTGGCGGTGCGAAGGGCGCGGCAGACCTGGCGGGTGCTCCGGTCGCTCCGAATGCTCTGGGCCCTTCGGGCCTCGCGGCTCCTGCGGGCCTTGAGGGCAGGGCGTGCGCGGCGGCGGCCGGTCCTACGGCCGTCAGTACCGGCGCGAGCGCCGCTGCCGCCAGCGCCCGCCGCCGTGATGTGAACGCCCTTGCGCTCGCGTCCTGCTGTCGGTCTACGGTCCTGCCATCGGTCTTCACGTGATCGCCTCCATGGCGAGATGAGAACACGCGAAACGTGGATAAACGGATGAAAGCCGATACATCGTCAGCGGGTCGGGCCGGATGGCTCAATCGCCTCGGCTGTCCGGCTTCCCACCCGAGCTGACGCCGCGTTGGCGATTGCCGCCAGGGCGGCGGCAGTGGTCGCGGCCGAGTAGTCTCCATGCCACACGCTGCCCAAGTTCTCGCGCACGGCGTCGCCGTTGCGGACTGCTCCCCGCATACGCGGGGTTGGTTCTCGGGACGTGCGCCCTGGACGCGTTGCGGGCGATCGGTGGGCTTTCCTCGTGCTCGCGGGTACGGCCCGGCGTTACGACCGTGCGGTCCTTGTCGGCGCCGTGGGTTCCGTATGACAAGGAGCCCCACCGTGCTGAGCACGATGGGGCGTCCCGGATCCGGTAGCTGTTGGCCCGGTCATCAGGCGGCGCCGAAGCCACCGGCGGGCGTGTGCTGTACGACTGCATGAATGTGCGGCGGCAGCGCGTGTGCATGGAGGGCCTGCTGTGCCAGGTCTGCGGGCGGGCCGGCCGACCGGGACCGGAACGGGTGGCTGTTTCTCGGCTGGCGGCGCCCGGACCCGCTCCGACCTGGCCCGAGAGGTCCCTCACCTCCATGCCGCCCCCGTGCGCCGAGCACGCACGGGTGCCGGTCCGCCAGTGCCCATTCCTGCGCAGGGCCGAGTACGCCGTACTGCGTGTACGCCAACCCCGCCTCCATGGGGTGTCGGGCCCTCCACCAACTCACCGACACCGGATGGCGTGTCTCCGAGAACGACGTGCTCTCCCCGTACGGCAAGCCCCGTCTCCCCGGCATGCTCGCCTTCCGGCTTCACCGGGAGCTGCGTGGTGTGACCGCCGTGCACCTTCCGTAGCCCGGACCACACCGCTTTCACCCTCAAACGGTTCGGTCCTCAGCCCCGACCGAGGACGGGACTGAGGACCGAGCACGCATGGAGCTTCCTCACGCGGTGTGTTCACCACCGCGCATGGCGGCGTCAGCCGTTGGCACGCTCCTCGGAAACGACCTGCTGCCGCAGTTCCACCAGCGCGCGGAGAGCCTCGCTGTACATGTGGATGCTCTTCTCGCTGTGCGTGTCGATGGCGGTCTTGACTTCCTTGAAGGTCTTGGCGATGACCTCGTCGAGGGTGTTCTTGTCGATGCCGTTCATGGTTTTGTTCCTTTCATGGGGGGATGGGGCGTGAGTGGCCCCGCTTGTCCGCCCACCGGACGCGGCCCTGTGACGAGGCGCGGGGGTGCGGTACGCATGGCGCCCGCCCCCCGGTCACGAACACCGGGTCGCTGGTGGGAAGTTGGGTGAACGGCGTGTGTCCGGAGCGGAGCACGTGGGTGCTGCGGACACGGCACACGCCTGCGCGTCATCCGAGCATCAGACGCGTTCCTTCGGCTTGGGGGAGAGATCGGGCGGGGTGCGCAGCCCGTAACGGGTCCGGAGTGCCGACCGGGCCGCGTGGTAGCCGCACATGCCGTGTACGGAAGGCCCCGGGGGTGTGGACGCCGAGCACAGATACACGCCTGGGAGCGGTGTTCTGTACGGGTCCCAGCGTGCCACGGGCCGGGCGAGGGACTGGCGCAGCGTCATGGCGCCGGCGCCGATGTCGCCCCCGACGTAGTTCGGGTTGTACTCCTCGTACTGGGCGGCGGGCAGCCCGCGGGAGGCGACGATGGTGTCGCTGAAGCCGGGCGCGTACTCCTCGATGCGCCGCCGGATCATGTCGGTCGGGTCGCGCTCGTCACCATGAGGGACGTGGGCGTAGGCCCATACGGGCCGCCTGCCCGACGCCGCACGCGACGGATCGGTCACGGCGGGGTCCACGACCAGGACGAAGGGGTCGGGAACCGCGCGACCTGCCACGGTGGCCGTTTCCTGCCGGACGATGTCGCTGTGGGTGCCGCCGAGGTGCACAGTGCCGGCCTGCCGTACGAGGGGATTGGCCCAGGGGATGGGTTCGCTGACGAGGAAGTCGGCCTTGGCCGCGCCCGGTCCGTACCGGAAGCGGCGAAGGGCACGTGCGTAGCCGCTGGGCAACCGCCGCCCGGCGATGGCGAGGAATTCCTTGGGACTGGTGTCCAGCATGACCAGCGGGACAGTGCCGAGTTCGGCCAGGTCGCGGACATGGTGGCCGGTGTGGATGGTGCCGCCGTGAGCGATGATGTCGGCCGCCAGCGCGTCGGCGATGCGCGCGCTTCCGCCTTCCGGCAGCGGCCAGCCACTGCTGTGGGCGACGTGCCCCAGGAGCAGCGCGACCACCGCCGACGTCGGCGTGGGGAGTTTGCCCACCGCGTGCGCGGCCACTCCGGTCAGGAGAGCCCGCGCCTCTGCGGTGGCGAACGGGGTACGGGGCGTGCCGTGGGTCAGGGCGCGGGAGGCGAGCAGCACGGCGGCCACCAGGTCCCGGGGCAGGGAACGCTGAGAGGACAGCACCAGGTCGACGACCCCGCTGGACCGTTGGGCCAGCGGCGCCATGAGCCGGGTCCAGCGCGGGCCGTCCGCGCCCAGGCCCCGGGCGGTGCGGGCAATGTCACGCCATGCCGCCGCGGCGCGCCCGTCGGGGAGGGGGTGCGCATACGGCATGTCGGGTTGCAGGAGCCGCACGCCCCTGGTCCCCAGATCGAACGCGCGGAAGAACGACGAGGCGGCGGCCATCGGGTGGACGGCCGAACAGACGTCGTGCGCGACATCGCTGTCGAACAGCGGCATCGTGCGCAGGCCGCCGCCGATGGTGCCGGCCTTTTCGAACAGGGCGACCTTGAGGCCCGCCCTCGCGAGGGTCACCGCGGCCGCGAGTCCGTTGGGTCCGGTGCCGACGACCGCCGCATCGGTCATGACACGGCCTCGGCCGGGGCGAGCTGCCGGCTGACCAGCCTGCGGTAGGTGGCGTCACGGTCCATCAGCTCGGCGTGGGAGCCGCGGTCGCGCAGCCGGCCGCCCTCGACGACCAGGATGTGATCGGCGCCGATGGTGGTGGAGACCCGGTGCGCGATCGTGAGGACCTGGCAGCGGGTACCGATGGTGACGAGCGCGTTCCGCAGCTCGTTCTCGGAGTCGGAGTCGAGGTTCGAGGTGGCCTCGTCGAGGAGGAGCACCTCGGGCTGGGTGAGCAGGGCACGGGCGACGGCCAGGCGTTGACGCTGACCGCCGGAGAGGCCGTGGCCGCCTTCGCCGAGTTCCGTGTCCATGCCGTCGGGCAGGGCCGCGATCACGTCGGTGAGGTGGGCCGCCCGCAGGGCCTCGTCGATCTCGTCGGGGGTGGCGTCCGGCTGGGCGTACACCAGGTTCTCCCGCACGGTGCCGCGCATCAGCGGAGCCTCCTGCTCCACCAGGCCGATCCGTCCCCGCAGCTCGGTGAGCGGCATGGTGGCGGTGTCGCGGCCGGCGATGCGCACGGTGCCCTGGTCGGGGTCGTGGAAGCGCTCGATGAGCTGGAAGAGCGTGGTCTTTCCTGCACCGGACGGGCCGACGATCGCGGTCACGCCGACGGGGGGCAGGGAGAACGAGATCTCCTGCACCGCGGGGGCGGGCTGACCGCTGTAGGCGAAGGTCACCCGGTCGAACTCGATGGAGACGTCCGCGGCGGCGCTCTTCGCGGCGCCGTCGTCGGTGGTCGTCACGGCCTCGTCGTCGGTGGTCTCCTGCTCCACCACGGCCAGTTCCCGCACCCGGTCGATGGCGGCCCTGCCCTGCTGGAGTTCGCCGATGGACATGAACAGCATCACCAGCGGGGACACCAGGTAGAACAGGTACATGATGAACGCGGTGAGGTCCTCGATGGGCAGGGCCCCGGTCGCGGTCCGGGCCATGCCCCAGGCGATCACCACGGCCAGCGAGACCTGGGTGCCCACGTTCATGGCGGGCAGCAGCATGGCCGACAGCCGGGTCACGCGGACACCGCTGTCCCGCGCGGCGTCGGCGAGCTCCTTGAGCCGGTCGGCCTCCCGCTGCTCGGCACGCGACGCCTTCACCGTGGTCAGCGCGCTGAGGATCCGGAGCAGCCCGGAGCCGTAGTTGCTGGTGTCCTCGCGGTTGGTGACGGCCACCTTGCGCACTGCCCGGGCCAGCCCGAGGGCCACCGCGGAGGCGACCCCCAGACAGACCGCGGTGACCAGCAGCAATCGCCAGTCGATCCACGCCATGACGATGACGCATCCCAGGCTGGTGAACCCGGCCGTGATCATCTGCGCCACCGACGACGACAGGGCGACCCGGGCGAGGGAGGTGTCGGACACGGTGCGGGTGAACACGTCGCCGTGTTCGAGCTTGTTGAACTCCCTGATCCGGGAATGCAGCAGACGCCCGGTGAGCGTGGTGCGCATGTCCAGGACGATGTTCTCGCCGGCCCGCCCGATCAGGTAGAAGTGCGTCGCGGCCAGCAACGCGTCGGCGGCGAAGAGCCCGGCGATGAGGACGATGGGCCGGGTCACCGACTCGTCCAGCGCGACCGCCTCGATCAGATCGCCGATCAGCAGGGGCTGCAGGAGAGTGGCGGCCGTGCCCAGCAGGCCGAGGAAGATGCCGACGCCCAACAGCAGCCGGTGGCGGCGCACGATCACGGATATGTTCACGAATCGCCCTCACCGAAGAAGATCGCGATGATCGCGGCGATACTGGACGCCAGGATCAGGCTCAGGACCCATGAACGTCGGGTCAGCCCGCCGTCCTCTCTGAACAGCACCAGCATGCTCGGCACCGTGAACGCGAGGGCGCAGAAGAACCACGCCGCCCGGCTTGCTGTCAACACTGGCTGCCTCCTTCCTAGTCGGCGCGGCGCGCCACGTACCAGTCGTAGGGCTGCAAGCCCTCGGCCGGATGGACGCGGTCGATCGTGAACCCGGCCTCGACCAGGCACGCTTCGACCTCGTCACGTTCGATCAGCAGAATCCGCTCGCTGAACTCGACCGGCGGTTCGCCGTCCTTGTCGACGCGGGTGTCCATGGTGAGTACGTCCGCCTCGTCCAGGACGACGGTGAAGGTGGTCGTTCCGCCGTGATGCGGCATCGGCACGGTCAGCGTGTGCTGCTCCACGAGGGGCCGGTAGGCGCTGGTGGAGTAGTACTCCAGCGACAGGGAACCGCCCGGCGCGAGTACCCGGACGATGTGCTCGAACGCGGTCGTGAGCTCCTCACGGGAGCCCACGCAGGCGAGCGAGCCCATGGTGGAGTAGGCCGCGTCGAAGGGGCCGTCGAAGGGCAGGGGGTGGCGGAAGTCGGCTTCCACCGGCGTCACGTTCTCGGGAACGCCCTTGCGGCGGAATTCCTCCAGCATCGCCGGGGAGTTGTCCATGCCGGTCACCGCGCGCGCGATGCCGGCCACCGGCAGCGCCACGCGGCCGGTGCCCACGCCGATCTCCAGCACCCGCGCGTCCGTGACGTACGGGCGCAGCCGGTCGACGGCCTCCTCGGTCGGCATGGCCGGGGCGATCAGGGAGTCGTAGACGGACGCCACCGCGGTGCCGTACTGCACGTCGTGGGTCACGGGTTCACCTTCTCGTAGTCGAAGACCAGGTCGTACTTGGGGTCCTCGCTGTGGTCGTAGCCGGAGTAGCGCACGAGCATGACCTGGAACAGCGGATAGTCCGGCTCGGGCGTCAGACGGGCCCGCACGAAGTCGTTGACGAGCTGGTAGGCCGACTTCTTGGCCTCCTCGTGCAACGGGGTCATCGCGCCGGGGTTGTGCACGAGGGTCGACGCGACGTCGAAGATGGCCTTCTCGATGCGGCGGCCGGGGAACCAGAAGGCGTGGATCATCTTCCGCGGGTTGATCGCGTACACCTCGCGCCACTCCGTGTGCCGCGTCTTGTCCTCGCTGGCGAGGCGGTACAGGAAGTGCTGGTCCTCCATGGCGGGCGTGGGCGCGAAGAACCGCCAGTTGGGGATCGCGATCCCGGTGCCGGTCTTGTCCGCCTTGCGGACCTTGTCGAAGCCGCGGTCGGGGTGCTGGGACAGCACGGATGCCACGAACCATCCGGCGAAGATCGTGGGAATCGCCCACTCCATCGCCTTCGCCGTCCTGCTCACACTGCCTCCTGCGGTTGCTGCTGGTGCCCGGCGGAGAACCGGCTGGTGACCTCCGCCACCGCGTCCTCGATCGCCCGGGCGGTGAGCGGGGCGTGCTCGGTCCCGCCGGTGATGGACAGATGGGTGGAGCCCGGGATGGTGAGGACGCTGCCCCCGGTGCCCGAGGCGACGTACTCCTCGTACAGTTCCCCGTGCTCGGGGGTGCTCCGCATGGTCGATTCGGCGGCGAGCACCCGGACCGGTATCTCCAGGGAGTCGAGGGGGCGGCCGCCGTCGAGCATGAACGCGTACGAGTAGTCCCACTCCCGGCGCGTGGTGTGCCAGGTCGAGGTGGAGGAGCTTTCGAGCCGCAGGGTCCGGTAGTGCGGGCTGCCCTCGGCGAAGGCGAACAGGCCCTTCTTGTCGATCAGCAGACCGCCGCCGAACGCCGCCGACCAGGGGCCGAGTTTCATCGTCAGGTTCACACCGCGCGAACCCTCGCGCTGCTTGCGGGAGTTCAACAGCTCGCCGGGGTGGGTCGGGTCGACGAGGACCAGGCCGTGAATCCGGCCGGCCGGGGCCGCCGCCGCGGTGCGGTGGACGAGGTAGCCGCCGAGCGAGTGACCGACGAGCAGGCAGGGGCCGTCGGTGCCCACGCCTTCGTCGATGATCTCCAGGAGATCGTTCACGGACTCGTTCAGGGAGTAGTCCTCGGGGCAGCGGCGCAGCGACCCGCGGTACCCGGCACGGTCGTACAGCAGCAGGGAGATGCCGGGGTCGAGGTGGTCGGCCATGAGCAGCCAGGACGCCGAGGTGTTCATCAGCCCGGCTTCGAGGACCAGGGTCGGTCCCCCCGGGGTGCCGCGGCGTGTGTGGTACGTGAGGATGTTGCCGCTGGAGCAGCGCCGCCGGTGCTCCTCGAAGCCCGCGTGGCCGCGGCGGGAAACGAAGTTGGCGTACGTCCGGTGGGCCAGGCCGGCGGCCAGGCATGCCGCCAGTCCCGCCGTCGTGAGTGTGGGGAAGGTCGGCGCCGGTCGCTTGTTCACGCCGCCTCCCCGGTGCCCTTGGCGAGTGCGCGCACGGACGGGTAGGTCGACACGAAGGCCCAGGCGAAGCGGGAGAGTCCCATGAAGCGGGCGTTGGCCAGGTGGAAGGCGCCCATCACCAGCAGACCGGCGTCGATGTACTTGCCCTTCTTGAGCAGCAGCAGCGGGAAACCGGACTCCAGGGCGAGGACCCCGTGACAGATCGCGCGGGACACGGCGGGATACCGGTCGAGTTGCTTGAAGAACCACTCGTCGCCGTAGGTCTGCGTCCGCATGATCTTCGCCAGTGCGTCGCCCGAGCGCCAGGCGTCACCGGGGAGTTTGGCCCACCCGGACGCCCCGTACGACAACACGGTCTGGGCGCCGATGAACTGCACGGCTGCGCGGCGGGTGGCGTCCGTTCCGCCAGCGCGGCCGAGCGCCGCCGCGGTCTGGACCAGGAAGGACACCTGGTCGGAGCCGTCGGTGCCGAAGAGATGCCGGGGGTACACCAGGACCTGGCTGATGGCCAGATAGGCGTTGGCGGCCATCCGCACCTTGTTGTTCCGCACCGGCGAGATGAGCACAGCCGCCGCCAGGGCGCGAGAACCGTGCATGGCCTGGGTGACTGGTTCGCGGGCGATGAAGTCCCTGACCGCCTGCATTCCTCGGGTCCGGGCCGGGACCTGTGCCCTGGTGTGGGTCCAGTCGTTCAGACCGCCCGGTTCACGGTCCGTCCTGCGCACCATGTACTCGAGGCTGGACAGGAGATGCGTGGCGGCGGACAGCCGTTCGGCGGTGGTGAGCGGCTTGGCGCATGCCGACTCAGCCACCTTGCGGAGACGTGACAACATGATCTGTTCCTGATCGCTTGGCTGTTGCGGTGGCGGAGCAAAGAGGAAGCGGGGAGCCCTTGACCAGGGGGCTCCCCGCCGGTGTCCCCGTTACCTCTGGGCGGTCTTGACCGCGACGCCGACACCGGCGGCGGCGGTGAGGATGGCGGACGCCTTCGCGCCCGCCACGACGCCCGCCACGAAGGCGGCCGGGGTGGCCATGACAGGGGCGACCGAACCGTCGGCCGACTGACCGATACCGGCGTTGACCTTCTCAATGAGCACCGACATGGTGCTTCCTCCTTTGATCTGGTAAATCGGACAGGGGCCGGTTCTGGCAGGCACCAGCATTGCCTGCCAGAACCGGACCGTCTGGCGCAGCCCGAACGGGGCTGCTGATGGGGTCCACCACACGCTCACGCAACGGACCGAACGGAATCGGCCATGAGCGGACGGGCGCCGGGGAACGCGCCCGAGGAATGGCTGCCAGGGAACGGCCGCCAGAGAACGGCCGCCCGGGCCATGACTTCCCGGGCGTGGGCCGATGCCGTCCATGCGCCGGGACGGCCGTGCCGAGCGGGGTGGGGGGCGTGGTGCACGGCCCTTCCGCGGGCCGGCCCATGGCCGGTGCCCGGGGCGGGCGCGGTCACCGGTGTCAGCCGGTCGCGACCTTGTACGCCACGTAGGCCGCACCGGTCACCGCGGCGGCGCCGACGACGGCGCCGGCAGCCTTGGCGACCACGGGCGTCGCGATCAGGGCCGGGGTGGCCATGACCGGGGCCGCGCCGCCGGCAGGGGCGCCTGCCTCAAGAATTCCCGCGAGGGACGAGTTGGCGTTTACCTTCTTGGTGAGCATGGATTCCCTTTTCCGTGTGTTCAGGCGTGGAGAATCCCGTCGCATTGTTCAATCAAGGCGGCGGATGTGAATTCTCATGGCCTGTGATGACTTACGCGCTGCTGCCTGAGGGAAAAAAATCCGATCAGGCTTCATGTGTGCAGTGGGCGGCAAAGGGGTGGTGAAGACAATCGGGGAAGGTGGCGAATGGATTCGGGCATGGTAATGCCCAACCATTTGCTGTGATTCCCCGTACCCCGTTTGAGCTCGACGGCAAGTGCCCAGGTCAGAGGCTGAGCCGTCCTGCGAGACATGAAGCTAATCGACCGCAAAGCGTGAGTCAAGGTCAACTTGGCGAAAGCTTTAGGTATCGCTATTTGCTAATGATTGTGCAAAATGTCCGAATTTTGAGGTCTCGTGGAAATGTAAAGCCCTCGAACCCTCAAGCGAAGCTCAAATGGAAGAGGTTTGTGCCTGGCGGGCAATTCGGAATTGCTCGATCCGGTTAGCCGGAAGGGGGTCGTCGTGTGAGGATCTGTTACGCCTCACCCCCGCATGCGAGGAGGACGAGAACATGGCGGAAGTGAAGGAAGCGAAAGCCGCTCATATCGATGTCCACGACGTTTGGCGCCGATATGGACGCGGGAAGAACGCGTTCGACGCCGTGCGTGGTGTCAGCTTCACCGTGCGGCCGGGTGAGCTGTTCGCCCTGCTGGGCACCAACGGGGCCGGCAAGACCTCCACCGTCGAACTCCTGGAAGGTCTGGCCACGCCGCGGCAGGGGCGCATCCGCCTGTTCGGCTCTCTCGACCCCGTCGCCGACCGTGCCCGGGTGCGTCCGCGGACCGGCGCGATGTTGCAGGAGGGCGGTTTCATCTCCCACCTGACCGTGCGGGAGACCGTCGGGATGTGGGCCGAGCTGACCTCCAGATCGCGCCCGGTCGGCCGGGCACTGGAGCTCGCGGGCCTCTCCCATCGCTCCGACGTGATGGTGCAGAACCTGTCCGGCGGCGAGCGGAGGCGGCTGGATTTGGCCATTTCCACCCTGTCGCGGCCCGAGATCCTCTTCCTCGACGAGCCCACTGCCGGCATGGACCCCGAAGGGCGCCATGCAACCTGGGAGTTGATACGGGAGTTGCAATCCCAGGGGGCGACGATCCTGCTCACCACGCACTACCTGGAAGAAGCCGAATCCCTCGCCGACCAACTGGCGATCATGCACCGTGGGCGGATCGCGGCCTCGGGCTCGGTCGCGCAGATCGTCGCCGATCATCCGTCCACCTTGTCCTTCGGGCTGAACGGGCGGACGGCCGCCGAACTGCCCGTCAGTGGGACGGTGCGGGAACACAACGGCCGGGTGACCGTCACCACCGGCCAGTTGCAGAAGGACGCCGCCCGCCTTCTCGCGTGGGCCGAGGACCACGATGTCGTGCTCGACCGGTTCACCGCGCGGCCCGCTTCCCTCGAAGAGGCGTTCATCAGCATCGCGGGCGTCGGCGGGAGCCGGGGGCGGGAGGGCCGGCCGCAGGAGGACCGGCGGCAGGACGACCGGCGACAAGACGGTCGACGACAGGAAGAGGCGGTGTGAGCGGCGTGGACGGTGTGAGCGGTGTGAGCGGCGTGGACGAGGTGGCACGCGCGGGCGGCGATCATGACGCGGGCGGCGTGAGCGGTGTGAACAGTACGGCCATGCGGCACATGCGGACCCTGTTCCGGATCGAATGGAAGCTGTTCAACCGGATCAAGTCCAACTACATCTTCGTGCTTCTCGTCCCGGTCATGATTCTCATGGCGATGCGGTTCGTGCAGGAACAGTTGGACTTGGGGGAGCACGGTCTCCAACCCGGGCCGTTGATGGTGTCCACCGCCACCGGGATTCTGTTGATCTTCTCCTTGTACTCGTCCGTCACCGGTCTGTACGTGGCGCGCCGGGAGGAGCTCGTCCTCAAGCGGCTGCGCACCGGCGAGGTGTCCGATCCGGTGATCCTCGCGGGTGGCGCCTCCATGTACATCGCGATCTGTGTCGTTCAGGTCGTCGTGGTGGCGGTGGTGCTGTCCGTGATGTTCGGGGCGGTCCCGCGGCAGCCCTTCGCGGCCGTGATGGGGCTGATCACCGGAGTCGCGCTCATGACGGCGATGGCGGCGGCCACGGCGGCCCTGTGCCGTACGGTCGAATCCGTGCTGGTCGCCACCTTGCCGGCGATCTTCATCCTGCCGATGGTCTCCGGGGTCTACATCCCCCGGGAGGTGCTGCCGGAGGCCCTGGGTGAGGCGCTGCTGTTCGCTCCCCTCTCCTCCACGGTCGATCTCGTGCGTTCGGGGTGGACCGGAGAACTGTCCATGAGTGGTGTGCTCGGCAGGTCCGTACTCGCTCTCGCCTGGACGGGCGGGTTCGCCTGGATCGCGGCCCGCCGGTTCCGATGGGAGCCGCGCACCTGAGAGCCCTGGTGGTCCGAGAGCCCGGCGGTCGGTGAGTGGTCGGATGGGCGGCCGGTCGGACGGTGGGTGAGGAGTGGGCGGGGAAGGCGGGGAGAAGGGCAGCCGGTCAACGCGCAGGGCTGCGATATCCACAGGCTGTGGACGGGGGTGTGGGCGGACCGCCCGACCTGCCGGGACGGGGCCAGGCCGGCCCGGTGCCGGGCAGGTCGGGCGTCCTGCCCGTTCGGCGCCCTGCCTACGCTGACCTCATGGAATCGGTGATCGACCAGGCATTCGCGGCGGCTCTCTACTCGGACGGCGACGCCGGTCTCGACACCGGGGCCTCGCTCCTGGCCGCCGCGCCGGCGTCCGACACGGAGCTCGTCCGGCGCGGAGAGGAGTTCGTCCGCCGTGCCTGGGAACGCGGCTGGCAGCCTGCCGACGTCCTACGTGTCGTCCGTCGCGAACTCGACGAGACGGCCGCCGGGCTCGTCGCCGGGCTGATCGTCTCGCAGACCGGACGGTACGAGGGGCTGCCGCCCCGCTGGCGGGAGCAGGTCGACAGGTTGCCCGCCGCGCCCGCCCGGAACCGGCCCGACCGGTTCTCTTACGCCTCTGCCCTCCTGGGGCTCTACCGGATGCTGCTCCGGCTTCCCGCCATCGAACCCGTCGGCCCGCCACCCGGCGCCTCCCCGGTCGGGCTGCCCCTGCCGTCCGCGCACGGCGAACCCCGGATGCTCACCCGTATCCGCGCCCTGCTCGCCAAGGCGGAGGCGACCGGTTACCCCGAGGAGGCGGAGGCCCTCACCACCAAGGCGCAGGAGCTGATGGCCAGGCACTCCATCGACGAGGCCCTGCTCGCCGCCCGTACACACAGCACGCAAGCGCCCGGCGCGTGCCGGATCGGGGTCGACGCCCCGTACGAGACGGCGAAGGCGATCCTGCTCGACGCCGTCGCCTCGGCGAACCGTTGCCGCGCGGTGTGGAACAGCGACTTCGGCTTCTCCACGGTCGTCGGCTTCGAGCCGGACCTGGAGGCCGTGGAGCTGCTGTACACGTCCCTGCTGGTCCAGGGCACGGTGGCGATGACGAAGGCGGAGGCCGGTCAGCGGGCCGACGGACGCAGGCGCACCAAGACGTTCCGGCAGTCCTTCCTCATGGCGTACGCCCAGCGCCTGGGCGACCGGCTCGCGGCCGACACCGCCCGCGTCACCGAGACCGAAACGGAAGCCGGGGCCGTCGGGGCCGGGGGGGGACGTCGTGTCGGCGGCCCGGCTGCTTCCGGTCCTCGCGGCTCGCGACGTCGCCGTCACGGAGGCCGCCGAGCGGATGTTCCCGCAGACCACGACCACCAGGGTCCGGGGCGTCACCGATCCCGACGGATGGAGCGACGGAACGGCCGCCGCGGACCGGGTCAGGACGGGCGGCCCGGGGCCCGGCATCGCCGACGGAAGCGCGGCGCGCACCAGGCCGCGACGGCGGAAGTGAGGCGGGGCGGCCCCCGACGTACCGGCTCTCGGCGTACCGGCTCTCGGCGTACCAGGGTGCGGCGCCCGGTGTCAGGGGCCCGGCGTAACGGGACGGGCGTAGCAGGGCGGGGCGTATTCGGCGGGCGGGGTGGGGCGCACGGCACCGGGACGCCGAGCCTCTCGGTGAGAGCTTGGGCCCCGGACGCGTACCGAGGTACCGGGCGCCCGTGACCCTGTCCCGGAACAACCGTCCCGGAACAACCGTCCCGGAAGAACGCTGTCCCGGAGGGCAGGATTCCAAAGTCGAACAACTCGGGCGAATCGGAGATTCCGGCTACGCTCTGGGCATGAGCTGGCTCCGGGCGCTGAAGGAGACGGCCCGCTCGGGGCTGACGATCGAGCGGCGGCGTCTCGAACCGCTCATCGCGATCCGCGGTGCGGCCGGGCTCGCCCTCGTCATCGGGATCAGCCTCCTGCTCTTCGGGCCCGTCGTCGCCGCCAGCTCCGCGTTCGGCGCGTTCCAGGCGGCCATCGCCACGTTCCAGCGCAGCTGGCGTCCCCGGCCCGTGCTGGCCCTGGTCTCCGGGGCGAGCCTCGCCGTGTCGACCTTCCTCGGCTATCTCACCGGCGCCCACCTGCTGTTGTTCCTGGCCCTGCTGGTGCTCTGGACCTTCCTCGCGGGGCTGTCGTGGGCGGCCGGGCCGACGGCCGGGCTCATCGCGTCGTCCAACGTGGCGATCATGCTGGTGACGGTCACCCTGCCCACCTCCGTCGCGAACTCGGCCGTGCACGCCGCGGTGATCCTTTTCGGCGGCCTCGTACAGGCGGCCCTGATCGTCCTGTTCCCGGTCCGCCGGTGGGGTGCCCAGCGCGACGCCCTCGCCGACGCCCTGGCCGCCGAGGCCCACTACGCCCGTCGGCTGCGCCACGACCCGCTCGCCCCGTTCGACCCGGTGCCGCTGATGACCGCCCGCAACGCGGCCGCCGTCACGCCCTGGCAGGCCCGCCGCCGTCCACCCGAGCTGCGCGGTTCGCGCGGTGTCGCCGAGCGGATCAGGCCGGTGCTCGCCTCGCTCGCGGACCCCGCGATGGGCGTACCCCCCGAGGGACCGGCGCGGGACCGGGTCCGCGAACTTCTCGCCGCCGCCGGTTCCGTGCTCGACTCGGCGGCCCGCGCGATCCGTCACGGCGACCCGGTGAAGCTGTCCCCGTCCGCCGTCGCCGCGCTGAGGACCCCCGACACCGGCTCCCTCCTCGAAGGCCCGCCCCGCCGTGCCGCCGAACGGCTCGACACGTTGTTGTCCGACGTCATCGAGACCGCCGAGGGCGAGGGCACGAAGGAGGACCAGGCCCGGGCCGAACAGGCCGCCGAGGCACTCGGACAGGCAGGGGGAGAGGCACCCGTCGCCCCGCACCGCCGCCGCCCCACCCTGCTGCGCCTGGTCCCCGTCGTGGCGCGGGCCATGCGCGCCGAACTGCGTCCCGGCTCCCCGATCCTGCGGCACGCCGTACGGGTCGCCGTCGTCGTCGCGGTCGGCTATCTCATCGGAGCCGCGCTGCCGTTCGGCCACGGTTACTGGGCGCCGATGGCGGCCTTGATGACGATGCGGCCGGAGTTCTCCCAGACGTACGGGCGTGCCGTGGCCCGCTTCGGCGGCACGATCGTCGGGGTCGCGCTCGCCACGGCGATCGTCCGGACCACCGACCCCGGCGCGACCTCGTCGGCGGTGCTCGCCGTGTGCTGCGCCCTGCTGATGTACCTGCTGATGCGTACCGGGTACGTCGTCGGCCAGGTGTGCGTCTCCGCCTACGTCGTGTTCCTGCTCGGCATGGGGGGCGACAACGTGTCGCAGACCGTGCAGGAACGGGTCGTCCTCACCCTCGTCGGCGGTCTCCTCGCGGTGATCTCGTACGCCGTCTACCCGGCTTGGGAGACCCCGCGGCTGCGCGGCAGGCTCGGCGACTGGCTGAAGGCGGACGGGCGATACGCCGCCTCGGTGCTCGGCCAGTACGCCGTACCGGCCGAGCACGGACAGGACGAGGTGCGGTCCGCCCTGCTCGACACCCGTGAGGCCCGGGTCGCCTGGCAGGAGGCGGTGGCCGCCGCCCAGCACGAACCGGTGCGCAACCGCGGTCTTTCGCGGGCCGCCGCCCACGACACCGAGCACGCCCTGGCCGAGTTCGGGCGGGTCGCGATGCTGCTGGAGGCGCATCTCCCGTGCGGTTTTGCCACTCCCGTACCGGAGGCCGGGGCGTTGGCCGAGGCGCTGCGCCGGTCCACCGAGCGGGGCGCGAAGGAGGTACGGGAGCGGCGGGTACCGGACTGGGCGGACGTGCGCGAGGTGCTGGCGCGGTGGGACGCGCGACAGCAAGCGGCCGAGGGAGGAACCGACCCGGTCGTACGCAGCGGGGCCGGGCTGCTGCTCGAAGCCCTGGAGGAATTCTCCCGCGGGCTGGACGCGGTGCCGGGCGCCAACCGGAACGGAGAGAAGGCGGGTTGACGCGCCGGGGCCTTGGCGGCCTGACTCCCTGACGGCCGAAGGGCCGACCTTTTGTCCAGAGGCCGGCCTGCCGGCAGGTGAGCCGTCGCCGCCGGGAGCCCGGCCGGTCTTCCCGGCGTAAGCGTCCGATCCGTTGCCCGGGGCGCTCTTCCCACTGTCACCGCCGCCGCAGCCGGTCGGCGCGAGTCGGTGAGGAGTCCGGCGGCGATCACGGCGCCGGAGCGTACGACTTTTCCGCATCTCGAATTCCCCCTTGTACGGCATAAAGACCGCGCCAAGCCACCAGTGCGCGGTATCGGGATGAGGTGACCGAGGCGGGGTAGGCGAACCGAAGAGGCATCCCGGACGCCTCTTCCTGCGTCTGACTCTGTAATCGCGGGTACACCGTGCGTGCACGTGCATTCGCTCATGCATCTGCTCATGCATGGATATCTGAACAAGGTTATGATCCGAGACAGTTGACACCTGCACCTTGTAACTCGGGGAGCGTCCTGTGCACCACGTGTACAACGGCATGGCGGCCACAGAGCTTCGCGGAGTCGTCTGGCAGAAGAGCAGACACAGCAACTCCCAGGGTTCATGTGTGGAGTTCGCGAAACTGCCCGGCGGGGATGTGGCGATGCGGAATTCGCGCCACCCCGACGGTCCGGCACTGGTCTATACGCCGGCCGAGATACAGGCGTTGCTGCTCGGCGTGAAGGACGGCGAGTTCGACCATCTTGTCGCGGGTGGCTGACCGCATCCCTCAACAGTCGTGCGGACGGCCGGAGTGAGAAGGCGCGTAGGTCCTGCGGACCGACGGGGCGCGCACCGCCCACCCGGGACGTGCCGCGCCACTCGCTGGGCGCGCCGCCTCCTGGGCAAGCCGCCCACCGGACAAGCCGCTCGCCCATCGGACAAGCCGCTCGCCCGTCGGCCGGGTGACCCGTCCGGCGGTCAGGTCGCCAGGTGTCCACCGGGTGCGCGGGTGCACGGAACCCGTGGGCCGACCGCTGCCTCCGTGCACCCGGACAGCCGGAAGAGCGCCCAGACGACCTTGCCGCGCGGCATCACCCCGGCCCCGACGCCTTCCGCGCCGAGGAAGGGCGAGGGGTACCAGCCCCACGAGTCGCTGATGGACTCCACCAGGAAGAGACCGCGCCCCGACTCCGCGCAGTCCGCTGCCTCCGAGGCGATCGGGCTCTCCTGACTGGGGTCGCGCACCGCGCACACCAGGCGTGAGCTCCAACGCATCAAGTGCATCCGAACGGGTGGTTCCTGGGGTTCCGGTGCGATGTCCGAGGGAAGTGCGTGGCGCAGCGCGTTGGTGACGAGTTCGGAGACGACCAGTGCGACGTCGTCGAAGCGGTCGTCCAGTCCCCAGCCGGTCAGCGTGGTCCTGGTGAACCGCCGTGCCCCGCCGACGGCTTCGTAGCGGGCGGGCAAGGTACAGGTGGCTGAGCCGGAGACGGCTGAGGGATCGATGGGTGGAAGCCCTTGCCGTAACGGCGCGAGCATCGTCGATCCATTCGTCCCCATGCGAGGCACTCCCGGGATTCGCGGCTGTATCGGTACTACGGGGTACAGCGGCACAACACGAACGAGCACGCAGGTGCGCGATGGCCATCGTTCCGAATGCGCCGAGCAGATGCAAGGGCAGATGCACGTGCACGTGCCGGACCTGTCCGAACCCGTGATGGTTCTTGGTCATTTCTTCCTGCGGGGATTTTCACGGCTTTACGAAGCCCTTCCCGTCTGCGTAATCGAATGAGTACGGGGCGAAGCGTTTTGGTGGCAGAATCCGGCACTTGGGGTTCTGGGGGCGGCCCCGTGTCCAGGAAGCGATGGGGAGGACCGGACCAGTGGCGGCAGGCGAGTCGAGTGGATCTGTGGTGCGGCGCATCCTGCTGGGCTCACAGCTCAGGCGATTGCGCGACTCGCGCGGGATCACCCGCGAGGCGGCCGGCTACTCCATCCGGGCATCCGAATCCAAGATCAGCCGCATGGAGTTGGGACGGGTGAGCTTCAAGGCCAGGGACGTAGAGGACCTGCTCACGCTCTACGGAGTCACGGACGAGGCGGAGCGCGAGGCGCTGCTCGGCCTGGCGCGCGAGGCCAACGTGGCGGGGTGGTGGCACAGTTACGGCGACGTGCTGCCCGGGTGGTTCCAGACGTACGTCGGCCTGGAGGGCGCGGCGTCGCTCATTCGGGTGTACGAAGTCCAGTTCGTCCATGGACTCTTGCAGACGGAGGCGTACGCGCACGCGGTCGTCACCCGGGGCATGGGCGGCGACGCCCCCGCCGTCGAGGTCGAGCGTCGTGTCGCCCTTCGGCTGGAACGCCAGAAGGCCCTCGTCTCCGAACGTGCGCCCCGTTTCCACGCGGTGCTGGACGAGGCGGCGCTGCGCCGCCCGTACGGGGACCGCGAAGTGATGCGCGGGCAATTGCGGCACCTCATCGAAATGTCCGAACACCCCAGCATCACCCTCCAGGTGATGCCCTTCAGTTTCGGCGGACACGCGGGAGAGGGAGGTTCATTCACCATGCTCCGATTCCCGGAATCCGATCTGTCGGACATTGTCTACTTGGAGCAGCTGACAAGTGCGCTCTATCTGGACAAGGCAGAAGAAGTCGCTCAGTACGAAAAGGCCATGACGCGGTTGCATGAGGACAGTCCGGGCCCCGAGGAGAGCCGCGATCTCCTTCGTGGCCTGCTCCAACTGACCTGATTCATCGTTACGATGACGGTCCGATGGGAGTCTGCACCTGAGTTGGGGATCGTATGTCGTTCTTCTACGAGCTGGCCGACCAGTACATCGACGGCGAGTGGCGGACCGGAAGCGGCTCGTGGGACATCATCGATTTCAATCCCTACAACGGTGAGAAACTCGCCGCTATCACCATCGCGACCGCGCGCGAGGTCGACCTCGCCTACCGCGCGGCCGAACGCGCCCAGCAGTCCTGGGCCACCACGGGGCCGTACGAACGCCGTGCCATTCTGGAGCGCGCCCTGCGCCTCATCGGTGAGCAGCACGAAGCCATCGCCGAGGTCATCATCGACGAACTGGGCGGCACCCGCTCCAAGGCCGAGCAGGAGATCCACGCGGCCAAGGAATTCCTGCGCGACGCGACACGGCTGGCACTGGGCCCCATGGGCCGCATTCTTCCCTCCCCGGTGGACGGCAAGGAGAACCGTGTCCACCGCAGGCCGATAGGCGTCGTGGGTGTCATAAGCCCCTTCAACTTCCCTTTCCTGGTGGCGATGAAGTCCGTCGCGCCGGCTCTTGCGCTCGGCAACGCCGTCGTCGTCAAGCCCAATCAGAACGCGCCGGTCGCCGGCGGTGTTCTGCTGGCGAAGATCTTCGAGGACGCCGGGTTGCCCGCAGGACTTCTCAACGTGCTGATCACCGATGTCGCCGAGATCGGGGACGCGTTCATCGAGCACCCCGTGCCCAAGGCGATCTCTTTCGCGGGCACGGACCGGGTGGGCCGGCACGTCGGCGCCGTCGCGGCCCGGCACTTCAAGCGCGCGATTCTCGAACTCAGCGGCAACAGCGCACTGGTGGTGCTGGACGACGCGGACATCGACCACGCCGTCGACGCCGCCGTCTTCAGCCGCTTCATGTACCAGGGCCAGGTCTGCACGGCCGCCAACCGCGTCCTGGTGGACCGGCGCGTCGAGCGGGAGTTCACCGAGAAGTTCATCGCGCGGGTGGCCGCGCTGCGGACCGGCGACCCCAGAGACCCGCGGACCGAGATCGGACCGGTCATCAACACGTTCCAGGCCGAAGCCCTGACCGCCCTCGTCGACCAGGCCCTCGCCGAAGGGGCCACCGCACCCGTACGGGGCCGTACGCGCGGCAACCTCGTCGAACCGACCGTGCTCACCGGGCTGCCAGAGGACTCCCCGCTGCTGTCCCAGGAGATCTTCGGTCCGGTGGTGGTGCTGATGGCGTTCGACGGCGAGGACGAAGCCGTACGCATCGCCAACGACACCCCGTACGGGCTGAGCGGCGCCGTCCACACCCGCGGCATCGAGCGCGGGGTGCGGTTCGCGCGGCGCGTGGTCAGCGGGATGTTCCACGTCAACGGCTCCACCGTCCAGGACGACCCGCTGGTGGTCTTCGGCGGCGAGAAGTCCTCCGGGGTCGGCCGACTCAACGGCGAGGCGGCCGTCGAAGCCTTCACGACCCAGACGTGGATGTCCATCCAGCACGGTCGGAGCGCGTTCCCGTTCCAGGGCGTGCTTCGAAAGTAGCGTCGTCCGCCCGAAGGCCAGACGCGACTTCGCGAAAACACGCCCTAGCGTTCCGGCTCCTTCAGGGATGTGAACCGTGAGGTCGGGATCTGACCTGATGGGCTTCTAGCGTGGCCGGTGTCAGGAAGAACGATCAGAAACCGACACCGATCCCGAGGTGGACATCATGGTCACTCACGTTCCCGCGGAAGCCTTCGGCGACGAGCGCGGCGCGCTCCTCTCCTTCCTCGCGGCACAGCGCGGCGCGATCCGACGCTCGCTGAGCGGTCTGACCGCGCAGCAGGCGGCGAGCCGACCCAGCGCGAGCGAACTGTCCCTGTCCGGGCTGCTCAAGCATGCCGCCGAGTGCGAGCTCAACTGGCTGCGCATGGCCCAGCAACAGCCGAGCGAGACATCCCGCACCGAGGAGACCTGGGCAGACAGCTTCCGGCTCGTCGGCGACGAGAGCGTGGAAGGGATGCTGGAGTTCTGGGACGGCGTCGCGGCCGAGGTGGAGGCGTTCATCCGCGCGGTGCCCAGCATGGACGACACTTTCCCGCTGCCCGACAGGCCCTGGTTCCCCGAGGAGGGGCGGGTCTCGATGCGCTGGCTGCTGCTCCACCTCGTCGAGGAGCAGGCGCGTCATGCCGGGCACGCCGACATCATCCGGGAGTCCCTGGACGGCAGCACCGCGTACGAGCTGGTCGCCAGGGCGGAGGGTTACGCTGGTCAAAGTTGACCAGGAGAGGGTGCGTGACATGTCCGCGATCCGGCTGCTCGTCCTGTGCGCCGTGCGTCAGCACGGCCGGGCGCACGGCTACCAGGTCCGCAACGACCTGGAGTACTGGGGCGCCCACGAATGGTCCAACGCCAAACCCGGATCGATCTATCACGCGCTGAAGCAGATGGCGAAGCAGGGGCTGCTGGTCGCCCACGAGACCGCTCCGAGCACGGTGGGCGGCCCGCCCCGCACCGAGTACGAGATCACCGAGCGGGGCAACGAGGAATACCTGGCGCTGCTGCGCGAGGCGCTGACCTCGTACGACCAGCGGCCGGATGCGCTGGCGGCGGGCCTCGGAGGCATGGTCGACCTGGAGCGGTCCGAAGCGGTCGGGCTGCTCAAGAAGCGGGTGGCCGGTCTCGCGGCCTGGCGGGCTTCGGTCACCGAGTACTACACGCCCGAGGCCGGGCCCGAATCGCTCGGCCACATCGGCGAGATCATGAACATGTGGGTCCATTCGGCGGACGCCGGGGCCGAGTGGACGCGCGGGCTGATCGCCCGTATCGAGGCTGGGGCGTACACCTTCGCCGGGGAGGGCGAACCGTTCGTCGGTGTGCTCGCGGAGGGGCAGGAGAATCCGTACGCGACGGGTGTCCACGATCCCGGCGACGACGAGTGAGCACGGGGCCGCCCGGCCATGCCGAACCGGGCTCGGTCGTAGGGTGGTTGTTGCTGACCGCAGTCTTCTGAGCGCCGGGGTGGGGAGTTCGCCCGGGCCGGGGACCAGGGCCTGCAGGCGACAGCCAACGGGAGCGGACGCGGCAGGCGGTGGCGGTCGGCGGCGGGAACCAGTGGCGGAAGTCAGTGGTGAAAGGAAGTCGCCGCCTGCTTGTCGTGGGTCAACGGGTGTGGCTGGCGGCGTAGTTCCGGCAGGACCAGCCGCAGGTCCTCCATGAGCAGCTCGGCCAGGTCCGACGAGAAGCCGTTGCGGCACACCACCCGGAGCACGGAGAGGTCCTGCCGGTTGGCGGGGAAGGTGTACGCGGGAACCAGCCAGCCGCGCTCGCGCAGCCGCCGCGACACGTCGAAGACGTCGTACGCCTCCACGTCCGGTGTGGTCGTCAGCGCGAAGACGGGCAGCTCATCGCCCCGCGTGAGCAGCCGGAAGTCCCCCAACGCCTCGATCTGTCCCGCCAGATGGCAGGCGATGTCCCGGGACGACTGCTGGACTGCCCGGTAGCCGTCCCGGCCCAGCCGCAGGAACGTGTAGTACTGCGCGACCACCTGGGAGCCGGGCCGGGAGAAGTTCAGCGCGAAGGTCGGCATGTCGCCGCCGAGGTAGTTGACCCGGAAGACCAGCTCCTCGGGAAGTTCGGCGGGCGAGCGCCACAGCGCCCAGCCGACACCGGGGTAGACCAGTCCGTACTTGTGGCCCGAGGTGTTGATCGAGGAGACCCGGGGCAGCCGGAAGTCCCACACCAGGTCCGGGTCCAGGAACGGCGCGATCATCCCGCCGGACGCGCCGTCGACATGGACGGGGATGTCGAGGCCGGTGCGCTCCTGGAGCGCGTCCAAGGCCGCGCAGAGGTCCGCGATCGGCTCGTACGAGCCGTCGAAGGTGGAGCCGAGGACGCCGACGACGCCGATGGTGTTCTCGTCGCAGAGATCGGCCGCCGCCCGCGGATCGAGATGGAAGCGGTCGCCCTCCATCGGGACCTGCCGCGCCTCGATCTCCCAGAAGTTGCAGAACTTCTCCCAGCAGACCTGCACATTGATGCCCATGACCAGGTTCGGTCGGGCGGTCGCCGGGTAGCGGTCGGCGTTCCTGGCCGCCCAACGGCGTTTCAGCGCCATGCCCGCGAGCATGCACGCCTCGCTGGAACCGGTCGTCGAACAGCCCACAGCGGCCGACGGGTCGGGCGCGTTCCACAGATCGGCGAGCATCGCCACGCACCGCCGCTCCAGTTCGGCGGTGCGTGGATACTCGTCCTTGTCGATCATGTTCTTGTCGCGGCACTCGCCCATCAGCACCCCGGCCTGGGGCTCCATCCAGGTGGTGACGAAGGTCGCGAGGTTGAGCCGCGCGTTGCCGTCCAGCATCAGCTCGTCGTGGACCAGTTGGTACGCGGTCGACGGTGGCATCGGTCCGTCGGGAAGCCGGTGGCGGGGCGGCGCCGTCTCCATGCCGGCGACCGGATCGGCCTCCCCGAAGAACGGGTTGAGGGCGAGCCTGCGGCGTTCCCGGGACGGTTCCGTACCTCGGGGCGATCCTGTATGGAGAGGCATCGGCGGACAGCTCTTCTCGTTTTTGGGCGTCTGGACGTCTGGACTTTGGGTGTCTGCGCTTCCGGGGCCCCGGGGTTCCGGGCTTCTCCACTGCTCAGCTTTTCGACTTCGCGACTTGTCGGCTTGCCGTCTTGCCGCCTCTCGACGGGCTCCGCGCCGCGAACTTCGCGTCGCGGTCTCGGTGCTGTGGCCCTTCGTGCTGTGGCCTTCGCGTCCTTGCCTCTGTGGCGCGGGGTTCGTGTGAGGACGCGGCGCTGCGCACGGGGATCAACGCGCTGCGCAGAGGCCGTCGTTGATGGCGCGGGTGAACGTCACGACCCGCGCGGCCCGGACCCGGGCGGCGGTCAGCGTCTGCCGGCCGACCGGGATGGATGACGGCGAGGTTGACGGGGGTGGACATCGCGGAGACCTCCGGCAGGGCATGAGGAGGTACGTCCGGACATGTCCGGACGTATTCATGCGGAGGTGATGATACGGAACATGGGCATCCGGTGCGTCGAGCAGTCGAGTGGTGTGAGGCGTTCGTGGTGCGGCGGGGCGGGAGCGGAGTAGGGCGGAGCGAGGCGTGGCAGGGCGGGCGCGGTGCGTTCCGTGAGGTGCGGCTCGGCGGTGTGCCCGAGGGTGCGTCGGACGGGGCGCGTCGGGCGGAGCGACGGCGCGGGTGGGTCACCTCAGCGGCGTACCGTCCTCGCGCAGTTGCATCAGCGGGCGCCCGGTCACCAGCAGCCACGCCGGCAGTGAGGCGACGCACAGCAGCGGCAGCACGCCCGTGTCACCGACCAGCACCGCGGCCGTGAACAGGCTCAGCCAGCCCTGCCGGGTGACGGCGAGCAGCACGCCCAGCACCGCGCACGCCACCGCCAGGGTCACCGGCACCGCCGAGACCAGGGCGTGGGCGCACAACCCCAGCGCGACACCCACGAAGACGGCGGGGAAGATCCGCCCGCCCCGGAATCCGCAGGTCGCCGCGATCAGCAGCGCCGCCGTCTTCACCAGGGCCAGCACTGCGAACTGCCCCGCCGACCAGCCGTCCGGGTCGCCGGCGAGCTCCTTCACCTCGTCGAGCCCCTTGAACAGGGTGAGACTGCCGCCCAGCGCGCCCAGCAGGCCGAGCAGCAGCCCGCCGACCGTCAGGGCCAGGACGGGCCGTTTCGACGCCTGGAAGAACCGGTGCGCGTACGGGAAGGCATACACCGCCAGTAGGCCCAGCGCCGCGCCCGCGATGGCGATGACGACCGAGGAGAGCAGATCGCCCCCTTGCGGACGGGTGTAGGGCGGCAGCGAGAGGTCGAAGGCCGGGCGGGCCAGCAACGTCATGGTGAGGGCCCCGGCCGCGCCCGCCGCGAGCGGGCCGAACAGCCGGTCCCAGAGCGCGCCCGGCGCGGGACGGGACGCGAGGGTCTCGGAGAGGATCAGCGCGGCGGCGATCGGGGTGCCGAACAGCGCGCCGATGGTGCCCGCCGCGGCCAGGGAGCCCCACAGCTCCGCCCCGGTGTCCGGGGCGAGACGGCGGCCCAGCCAGAAGGCGAGCGCGACGTTGGCGGCCGTGACCGGATTCTCCGGACCGAGACTGACCCCGGCTGCCAGGGTGATGACCGTGGCGAGCAGCAGCCCCGGAACCACGCCTGGCGGCGACGGCGGATCGACGAGCCCGGTGGTCGCCGGATCGGGGCCCGCGTGGCCGGGCACCGTCCGGATGAGCAGACCCGCCACCAGCCCGGACGTGGTGAGCACCACGATGATCCAGAGTGCGGACCACCGGTCGACCGAGAGAGCGTCGGGGAACGTCTCCCAGAGCACGACCCGCACCTGCTCCGCGATCAGGTCCACCCCGAGCAGGACGAGGGCCGAGGCGACCCCGACGGCCAATGCGGGCGCGATGAGGGGCAGCAGGCGGCGCACGGGGGCGGGCCCGGCAGCGGGCCCGACGGCAGCAGGGGAAGCGGTGTCCATCGGCTCACCATAATGGAGTAAAGATCGCATAATGCGCCGAATTGCAGGCATTGTGATGAGTCTGCGATGCGGGGGAGATTTCTCACTTCCCGCTTGCACCTCACGTGGCGTCAGGGCGCAGGCTCGGAACGCACCCGATTCCGGCGGGTAGCGGAGAGCCGGACGTACTCGGGTGGCGAGCGGGACATGGCCGGGCGGAGAGCGGAACGCAGCCGCGCGGAGACGCGAGACGCGGAGAACGAAGAAGGGAGTGGGGAGAGTCGTGGACTATTCCGTGGGACAGGTCGCCGGTTTCGCCGGGGTCACGGTGCGCACCCTGCACCACTACGACGCCATCGGGCTGCTCTCACCCAGTGGACGCAGCCACTTTGGCCACCGCCGGTACGCCGACGCGGACCTGGACCGGCTGCAGCAGATCCGGTTCTACCGGGAGCTGGGCTTCCCGCTCGACGAGATCGCGGTACTGCTCGACGATCCGGACGCGGACCCGCACGAACATCTGCGCCGCCAGCACCGACTGCTGACCGACCGGATCGCCGGGCTCCAGAGGATGGCGGACGCCGTCGAGAACGCCATGGAGGCACGCAAGATGGGCATCGACCTCACACCGGAGGAGAAGTTCGAGGTGTTCGGGGACAAGGACCCCGAGGAGCACGCCGCGGAGGCCGAACGCCGCTGGGGCGGCACCGACGCCTATGCCGCGTCGCAGCGCCGGACCGCCCGGTACACGAAGGGGGACTGGAAACGGATGCAGGCGGAG
Organism: Streptomyces sp. NPDC047982; assembly: GCF_043204165.1. Lineage (NCBI taxonomy): Bacteria > Bacillati > Actinomycetota > Actinomycetes > Kitasatosporales > Streptomycetaceae > Streptomyces > Streptomyces sp. NPDC047982. The sequence continues at coordinate 214,914 of NZ_JBIDBS010000008.1, forward strand.
GTGGCCGACTGGGGCGCCGCCTACGACGCCCTGATGGAGGCCGGTGAACCGGCCACCGGTGAGCGCGCGATGGAGCTGGCCGAGGCGCACCGGCAGCACATCACCAAGTGGTTCTACGCGTGCACGCCCGAGATACACCGGGGGCTCGCGGAGATGTACGTGTCCGACCCGCGGTTCCGCGACTTCTACGAAGCGACGCGGCCCGGCCTGGCCGAGCACCTGCGCGATGCCATCGCCGCCAACGCGGAACGCCTCTCGTAACGTCGCGGCCGCCCGGCTGCACGGGCGCTCGGACGTACTGCTGCACAGCCGCATGACCGTACTGCTGCGGCTGTGCAGCCGTACAAGGGAGGGCTTTGTCCTGGTTGGCCCGGTCCGTGCGCCCGTGAGGGAGCCTGGAACCCGACGGCGGCATTCTGCGTTGATAGCTTTGGGCGGCCACGCAGTTGTCGGCGGCCACTCTGCCGCCATTGACCGACTCAGGAGCCCGGACCCTTGAATACGCTTGCGCTCGGACCGAGCTGGCTGGACCCGGACTATCTCATCAACACCTTCGGACTTCCCGGCGTCCTCCTCATCGTCTTCGCCGAGTCCGGACTGCTGATCGGCTTCTTCCTGCCCGGTGACTCCCTGCTGTTCACCACGGGCCTGCTGGTGACCACGGACCAGCTGCGGCACCCGCTCTGGCTGGTCTGCACGCTGGTGGCCGCCGCGGCGATCATCGGTGACCAGGTGGGGTATCTCTTCGGCCGCAAGGTCGGCCCATCGCTCTTCAAGCGCCCGGACTCCCGCCTCTTCAAGCAGGAGAACGTCGAGAAGGCGCACGAATTCTTCGAGAAGTACGGGCCGAAGTCGCTGATCCTCGCCCGCTTCGTCCCCGTGGTGCGGACGTTCACGCCGATCATCGCCGGTGTGAGCCGGATGAACTACCGCTCGTTCATCGTGTTCAACATCGTCGGCGGGATCCTGTGGGGGGTCGGTGTCACGCTGCTCGGCTCCGCCCTCGGCAAGATCGAGTTCGTGCACAAGAACATCGAGGCCATACTCATCCTGATCGTGCTCATCTCGGTGTTGCCGATCGTGGTCGAGTTCCTGCGGGCCCGTTCCAAGGGGAAGAAGGCCGCGGCGACGGGCGACGGCACGGGCGAAGGGGCAGCCGTGGACGGCGGCCCGGCCGTGGTCCAGCGCGGGCGCCACGCCAAGCGCTGACCCGGTTCCGCGACTCACGTCACCTGCTTCCCACGGGGGCGTACGCGTACTGCGCGTACGCCCCCGTGGCGTACCGGCACCGCCCGCGGGTCCGTAGCCCGTGAGCCGCTCGCCGCGGGTGCGGAGGCCGAAGGCCGACCGGCGGGCCGAACCCGGGGCCGGCAGGCCGAACGGGGCCGGGAAGCCGCACCCGGCTCGTCATGACTGGGCTCGGAGGCCGTGACCCGGGCTCGGGCGTGGTGACCCGGGCTCAGAAGCCGCGCGTCCGCTTGGCCGCGCGGCGTTGTGCGCCGCCGACCTCCCCCGGCACCCGCATGAACAGCCGGGAGATCTCGCTCCCCAGGTTCACCCCGATCGCGATGGCGAGCGCCGTCGCGACCGCGGTGGACAGCGACCCGAGCCCGGCGTTCACGTTGCCCTGCGCCACGGCCAGCAGACCGAAGTACGTGGCCGAACCAGGCAGCAGCGGGCCGATCGCCGCCGTGATGAAGGGGAGCGACGAGGTGTGCCGGTAACGCGAGAGGAGCTGTCCGAACAGGCCCACCAGGCCGGCCGCCGTCGCCGTCGCCAGCACCGGTGAGATGTTTCCGGTACGGGCCATCGCCCCGTAGACCACCCAGGCCACGGCGCCGTTGAGGGTCACCGCCAGGACCGTGGAACGGTCCTGCTGGAGCAGGATCGCGAAGGCGAAACAGAGCGCCATGGACGCCAGGATCTGCACCACGGGCCGGTCGGGGGCGAAGAACCTGGTCCCGGGGTTCAGTTGCGCGCCCAGCTGGAGGCCCATGTACAGCACGAGCAGCACACCGACGACGATGCCGATGAACAGGTACATGACTTCGAGCAGGCGTGCCGCCGCCGTGATGTAGAAACCGGTCAGCCCGTCCTGCACGCCCGCCACCAGGGCCCGCCCCGGCAGCAGCGCGAACAGCCCACCCGTGATGACCGCGGACGGCCGTACATCCGACCAGTGGGTCAGGGTCAGCGCCACGCCCAGCGCGGCGGGCGGCATCGCCGCCACCACGAACTGATAGAACTCCGGCAGCCCGCGCCCGGCGCACAGCCAGGCGAGCCGGTCGCCGAGCATCGCGCCGATCGCGGCCACCACGAACACCAGCGCGCCACCGCCGACCAGCACCGAGGCCGCCCCCGCGAGACCGCCGCCGGCCAGCGTCAGGATCCAGCCGGAGTACGGGTGCCGGTTGCGCCGTATCTCCGCCAGGCGCCGGTAGGCGTCCTCCAGCGAGACCTCGACGTCCCCTGTGGTGATGTCGTCGATGAGCCGGAAGACGGCTGCCAGCCGGGTGTAGTCGGTGCCCCGGCGGCGCACGGTGCGGCTCGCCGTCACCGGGTCGTCGACCAGCGACGGCTGGTACGAGATCGACAGCAGGGTGAAGGTGACCGTGGGCTCGCTGCGGTCCAGCCCGTAGCTGCGGGTCACCGCGAACATCGCCGCCTCGACGTCCTCCGCACCCTCGCCACCGGCGAGCAGCAGTTCCCCGATACGCAGCGTCAGGTCGAGCACGCGCGGCACCGCCGGGCCCGTCTCGTCGGGCTTCTGCACCAGCTCGGGCGCGGGACGCTCGGCGACCGGCATGCGCAGCATCGTGCGCATCCGGTCCTGCCACGGGGCCTCCTTGGTCAGCCGGATCATCGGGCTGCCGTGCGCCGGAGTGAAGGCGGGGGGCGAATGGTGGGCGCGGTACGTCCTCGGCGGGGCGAAGGCGGAGCCGATCGTGTCCGAGCCCGAACCGGAACCAGAAACCGGACCCGAGCCGGACCCTGAAGCGGAACCCGTGCCCGCCCCCGGGGGCTCGGTCGTCAGACCGGCCGGAATGGCGAATTCCGATGTCGGGTGGTCGTCGTCGGGTGCCGACGCGGGCGGTTCTACCCCGGCTGGTGGGACGAAGGCGCTGCGCGCCTCGTCGGACTGGGGCTTCTGGTCCTCAGGACCACCCGGTTCCGCCACCACTCGACCAGTTCCTCCTCGGCTGTGCGACCTCGGCTCGCACCTCTGCCCCCAGTATGGGCACGGAAGGGCCGGGTACGGATACGGGCCCGGGGCGGGCCCGCGAGGGGCCGGGCGCAGGGGACGGGCGGCGCGGCGGACAGACGAAACGGGCGGCACTCCGTCGGAAGGAGTGCCGCCCGCATTCGGCGCGGAAGCGCGAATCGGAGACAAACGGAACCGCGAGCGATCGCGAACGGAACCGCGAACGGAATCGTCGGCGGGACCGTGCGACGGGCTCAGGGCGCTGCAGGCGCCCGGCCCGCGCCTCGGACCGATGCCGTCGGGCCCGCGCCCTCGGGTCGGTGGCCCGGGATCAGCGCTCCCGGGCCGTGCCTGGGGGTGTGCCCCGGGTCAGTGCGCGCCGCCCTGCGCCTCAAGGCGCTTGTAGGACGCCTCGATCTCGGCCTCGGCCTCGGCACGGCCCACCCAGTCGGCGCCCTCGACGGACTTGCCGGGCTCCAGGTCCTTGTAGACCTCGAAGAAGTGCTGGATCTCCAGGCGGTCGAACTCCGACACGTGGTGGATGTCACGCAGGTGCTCCACCCGCGGGTCGGAGGCCGGCACGCACAGCAGCTTGTCGTCGCCGCCGGCCTCGTCCGTCATGCGGAACATGCCGATGGCGCGGCACTTGATGAGGCAACCCGGGAAGGTCGGCTCGTCCAGGAGGACCAGCGCGTCCAGCGGGTCGCCGTCCTCGCCGAGGGTGTTCTCGACGAAGCCGTAGTCCGCCGGGTAGCTCGTCGAGGTGAAGAGCCGACGGTCCAGACGGATCCGACCGGTCTCGTGGTCCACCTCGTACTTGTTCCGCGAACCCTTCGGAATCTCGATGGTGACGTCGAACTCCACGGGTGGCTCCTCCATGATCAAGACATACGACTGGTGATTAAGTGTCCCCCACGCAGATGTGTGCTCGCGAAAGGGGCTGGTCAACGGTGGACGAGCCGGTGAAGAGACCGTCGGTCAACCCGCTGGACAGACTGGGCGCGCTCACCCGCAGAGGCGGTGCGACCAGGCTGAAGGGACTGAACGACCGGCAGTTCACGGCCGTCGCCGCCGGCCTCGGTCTGGTGCTCGCGGCCGGCGTCGCCCTTGCCGCCGGCCCGTGGGACTCGGGTCAGCGTAAGGCCGAGCAGGACTGGGCCGCGGCCCGCGGCGGCACAGGTGGCGTACATCACGAAGCCGGTACGCCGTCCGGGGCGCGGCCCGCACCCAGCGCGCCGCCCGTCCTCGCCGCCCTCTCCGCGCCGGCCGGCGCCGGCGACACCGCGGACGACTCCGCCCCCGACGCCCGCACCGCCCCCGACCGGGCGGCGTCCTCCCTGACCGCGGACCTCGGCAGGCTGCTGAAGGACCCCGCCCTGGGCACCGCGCGCGCCGCCGTCGTCATCGACGCCGCCACCGGGGAGCGGCTCTACGGGCAGGGCGCCGACACGCCCATGCCCCCCGCCTCCACGGTCAAGATCGCCACCTCGGTCGCCGCCCTGAGCGCGCTCGGCCCCCACCACCGCATCGCCACGACGGTCCAGGCATCCCCCGACTCCCGGGCCGTCACCCTGGTCGGCGGCGGGGACCCCACCCTCGACAGGGCGGCCCTGCGCGCGCTGGCCGCCGACACCGCCCGCGTCCTGAAGCAGCGGGGCATCGAGAGGGTCCGTCTCACCTACGACACCTCCCGCTACACCGGCCCCTCACGCCATCCGATCGGCCCCAACGAGAACATCGCGCCCGTCACCGCCCTCATGACCGACGAGGGGCGGCTCGACCGCAGCGACAGCGGGCCCGCCCCGCGCAGCGAGGACCCGGCCGGTGACACCGCCCGCGCCTTCGGCGAGCTGCTCGGCGACGCGGGGATCGCCGTCCCGTCCGACCCGGTGTCCGGCCGCGCGCCCGCCGACTCCCGTCCGGTCGCCCGGCACCTGTCCGCCCCGCTCTCCGCCCTGGTCGAGCGCACCCTGACCAACAGCGACAACGACATCGCAGAGGCCCTCGCCCGGCAGACCGCCGTCGCCGCGGGCGAACCGGCCGACTTCGACGGCGGCCGACGCGCCGTCACCGCGCGACTCGGCAAGCTCGGCCTGCCCCTGAAAGGCGCGAACCTCGCCGACGGCAGCGGGCTGAACCGCAAGGACAAGGTCACCGCCGGACTGCTGGCCGGGCTGCTCGCCCGCGCCGCCGACCCGGCCCACCCGGAACTGCGCCCGGTCCTCACCGGTCTCCCCGTGGCCGGGTTCACCGGCACGCTCAGCGACCGCTACACGGCGAAGTCCGCGGGCACCGGCCTGGTCCGCGCCAAGACCGGCACTCTGACCGGGGTGAACTCGCTCGCCGGTACGGTCGTCGACGCGCGTGGCCGGCTGCTCGCCTTCGCCTTCCTGGCATCGGGCACCACCTCCCCGTCCCAGGCGCAGTCCTCCCTCGACGCGCTGGCCACCAGCCTCGCCGCGCCCGCGCGCTGAGCGGCCCGGCCGTCCCTGCGCGGTGCCCGTCACCGCCTGCCCGGCGGCCCGCTCGCCGGCCGCCGGGTCCGGCGCTTTCGCCCGGCGGCCCCGTCAACACCCCGGCGCGGACGGACCCGAGCACGTACGGTTGACACATGACGAGCATCGGTGGGGCCGAGATGGTCGACTGGAATCTCGCGGTCGCGACCGCGACCCGGCTGGTCCGGCCCGGGCCCGAGATCAGCCGCGAGGAGGCCCGCGAGGTCGTCGCGGAGCTGCGGCGGCACGCCAAGGCGTCGGAGGACCACGTCCGCTCCTTCACCCGGTTGATCCCGGAAGGGACCGAACCGGAGGACACCCCGGTCCTGGTCGTGGACCGGGCCGGTTGGATCCGGGCCAACGCCGACGGCTTCCGTGAACTGCTCCGTCCCCTGCTGGAGAAGATGCGCGGGCGGCGCGGCAACGGGCCCGGGGGCGTCGTGCTCGGGACGGTCGGCGGCAAGGTGACCGGCGTCGAGGTGGGGATGCTGCTGTCGTTCCTGGCCTCCCGGGTCCTCGGCCAGTACGAGACGTTCGCGCCCGCCGGGCGCGAGTTCCCGGCCGCGCCCGACGGCGGCAGGCTGCTGCTGGTCGCGCCGAACATCGTCCACGTCGAGCGCGAGCTGGCGGTCGACCCGCACGACTTCCGGCTCTGGGTCGCCCTCCACGAGGAGACCCACCGCACCCAGTTCACCGGGGTGCCCTGGCTGCGCGACCACCTCCAGGGCGAGATCCAGTCATTCCTCGAAGAGACCGACGTCGACCCGATGGCCTTTCTGGAACGCCTCCGCGAGGCGGCCCAGTCGCTGGCCGGGGGCCGTCCCGAGGGCGAGGACGGCGAGGAGGGCGGACACAGCCTCGTCGAGCTCGTCCAGACCCCCGCCCAGCGGGAGATCCTCGGCCGGCTCACCGCGGTGATGTCCCTGCTCGAAGGGCACGCCGACTACGTGATGGACGGCGTCGGACCCGAGGTCGTCTCCTCCGTCGCCGAGATCCGCGAGAAGTTCCAGCAGCGCCGGGCGCGCGGGGCGAGCCGTCTCGACCAGGCGCTGCGCAAGCTGCTCGGGCTCGATGCCAAACTGCGCCAGTACCGCGACGGCGAACGGTTCGTCCGCGCCGTGGTCGACGAGGTCGGCATGGACGGCTTCAACCGGGTCTGGACCTCGCCGAACACCCTCCCCACCAAGGCGGAGATCTCGAAGCCCGCGGACTGGATCGCGAGGGTGCACCGTAAGGCAGAGTCGTGACCGTGGCGGCCACGACGGCGCGCGACAGGACGACAACGCGCCGGTAATCACCCATCCGAGGGACCGTAGAGGCATGGGAAGGCGTGCAATGCTCGATGGACGGCTTGCCTCTGTCACCATCGATGCACTCTGAGTGACGGAACTCTCGCTCGTCCCGTCACTCCGAGGCACTCCCGACACTCCACGAAGGGCACCGGACATGGGTCCCCATCCTGCGGTCGCGGCGATACGCCTGGCGGTCCGCCGCGTACTCCACGACGTACTCACCGAACACACTCGCAACAACGCCCGCAACAGCACCCACGGCCACACCTGCGACAGTGCGGGACACGCCCGCGACGCCGGGCATCCCCGGCGCACCCCGCCCTCCGAGTCCACCGAAGCCGGTGCGGGCAGGCGGTGCCCCGCACTCCCCGATACCCCACTGGTGCTCGTCGCATGCTCCGGCGGCGCGGATTCCATGGCACTCGCCTCCGCCCTCGCCTTCGAGGCGCGCAAGCTCGACGTCCGGGCCGGTGGCATCACCGTCGACCACGGCCTCCAGGACGGCTCCGACACCCGGGCCGCCGAGGTCGTCGACCGCCTCGCCGCCATGCACCTCGACCCGGTCGAGTCCGTCGCCGTGCGGGTCGGCCACGAGGGCGGGCCCGAGGCCGCCGCCCGCGACGCCCGTTACGCGGCCCTCGACGAGGCCGCCGAACGGCACGGAGCCGCCGCCGTGCTGCTCGGCCACACCCGCGACGACCAGGCGGAGACGGTGCTGCTGGGTCTCGCCCGCGGCTCCGGCATCCGTTCCCTCTCCGGCATGGCCGCCGCGTCCGGCCCCGCCGGCCGTTATCGCCGTCCCTTCCTCCAGCTCGACCGGCAGACCGCCCGCAAGGCGTGCCTCGTCCAGTCCCTGCCGGTATGGGACGACCCGCACAACATCGATCCCGCCTACACCCGCTCCCGGCTGCGCCACGAGGGTCTGCCCGCCCTGGAGAAGGCGCTGGGCAAAGGGGTCGTCGAGGCCCTGGCCCGTACCGCGCGCCTCTCTCGCGACGACGCCGACGCACTCGACACCTGGGCCGTCGAGGCCGAACGCGCCGTCCGGGACGAGGCGGGCCGGCTGGAGTGCGCCAAGCTGTACGCGCTGCCGCCGGCCGTGCGCCGCCGGGTGCTGCGCCGGGCCGTCGTGGAGGCCGGATCCCCGGCCGGTTCGCTGTTCGCCCGGCACATCGAGGAGGTCGACCGCCTGATCACCGGCTGGCGCGGCCAGCGGGCCATCAACCTGCCCGGCCGCGTCGAGGCCCTGCGCCAGGGTGGCAGACTTGTGATTCGGCAGAGCTGAAGCACGAGCGGCTGACACGCAGGCGAGAGGTCGCCGCCGGTACGGGGCGCCGCCCCGGGCCCGGCAGGCACAGAAAGAGACGCGGGTGAACGAGAAGGACATGGGCACCGACCTTCAGTCGGTGCTCCTCACCAAGGAAGAGATCGACGCGAAGCTCGTCGAGCTGGCCGCGAAGATCGACGTGGAGTACGCGGGCAAGGACCTGCTCATCGTCGGCGTCCTCAAGGGCGCGGTGATGGTGATGGCGGACCTGGCGCGCGCGCTGTCCACCCCCGTCACCATGGACTGGATGGCTGTCTCGTCGTACGGCGCGGGCACCCAGTCCTCGGGAGTCGTCCGGATCCTGAAGGACCTGGACACCGACATCAAGGGCAAGCACGTCCTGATCGTCGAGGACATCATCGACTCGGGTCTGACCCTGTCCTGGCTGATGTCCAACCTCGGGTCGCGCGAGCCCGCGTCCCTGGAGATCTGCACGCTGCTGCGCAAGCCCGACGCGGCCAAGGTCGCGCTCGACTGCAAGTGGGTCGGTTTCGACATCCCCAACGAATTCGTCGTCGGCTACGGGCTGGACTACGCGGAGAAGTACCGCAACCTCCCCTTCGTCGGCACGCTCGCCCCGCACGTCTACGGCGGCTGACCGCCTCCCGGCACCGCCTCCTGGCCCGGACGACGGGGTCGGGCGGGAACCCGGTGACGGGATCCGGCACGGCGAACCGGCGACGGGAACCTTTTACTCGATTCCCGTCGTTGGGACATGGAAGGGCGGTTTGACAGACGTCCCCGGCGGTCCCGGGTGACAATGCTGGGGTACCGTCCGAAGAACAGTCTTTTCTCACAGCAGCATTTACCTACGGGCAGGAGGGACGGGGCGTCATCGCCCCGTATGGATGGACGTGAAGCGATACTTCCGTGGGCCGGTCATGTGGATCGTGCTGGCCGTCCTCGCCGTGGTCGTGTTGATGCAGGTCGTCGGCTCGTCGGGCGGCTACAAATCGGTGGACACCGGCAAGGTGGTCCAGGCGATCAGCAAGGACCAGGTGGCGCAGGCCAAGCTGACCACCGGTGACGAACAGATCATCAAGATCGAGCTGAAGAAGGACCAGAAGCTCTCGGGCGAGTCCGGCAGCAAGTTCCAGGCGAACTACATCGGCAACCAGGGCGTCGAGCTGGCCGACACGCTGCAGCAGAAGTTCGAGAGCGGCAAGATCGACAAGGGTTACACGGTCTCCCCGTCGAAGCAGTCCCCGTTCATCTCGATCCTCCTGTCGCTGCTGCCCTTCGTCCTGATCGTGGTCGTCTTCCTGTTCCTGATGAACCAGATGCAGGGCGGCGGCTCCCGGGTCATGCAGTTCGGGAAGTCCAAGGCCAAGCTGATCACCAAGGACACCCCGAAGACGACGTTCGCCGACGTGGCGGGGTCGGACGAGGCGGTCGAGGAGCTCCAGGAGATCAAGGAGTTCCTCCAGGAGCCGGCGAAGTTCCAGGCCGTCGGCGCCAAGATCCCCAAGGGTGTCCTGCTGTACGGGCCTCCCGGCACGGGCAAGACGCTGCTCGCGCGCGCCGTCGCGGGCGAGGCGGGCGTTCCCTTCTACTCGATCTCCGGTTCCGACTTCGTCGAGATGTTCGTCGGTGTCGGTGCCAGCCGGGTCCGTGACCTCTTCGAGCAGGCCAAGGCGAACGCGCCGGCGATCGTCTTCGTCGACGAGATCGACGCCGTCGGCCGGCACCGCGGTGCCGGGATGGGCGGCGGTCACGACGAGCGCGAGCAGACGCTGAACCAGTTGCTCGTCGAGATGGACGGCTTCGACGTGAAGGGCGGCGTCATCCTGATCGCCGCCACGAACCGGCCGGACATCCTCGACCCGGCGCTGCTGCGCCCGGGCCGCTTCGACCGGCAGATCGCGGTCGACCGGCCGGACATGCAGGGCCGTCTGGAGATCCTCAAGGTCCACCAGAAGGGCAAGCCGGTCGCGAAGGACGTCGACCTCGGCGCCGTCGCCCGCCGCACGCCCGGCTTCACCGGTGCCGACCTGTCGAACGTGCTGAACGAGGCGGCGCTCCTCACGGCGCGCAGCAACCAGAAGCTGATCGACAACAAGATGCTCGACGAGGCCATCGACCGCGTCGTGGCGGGCCCGCAGAAGCGGACCCGGATCATGTCCGAGAAGGAGAAGAAGATCACCGCGTACCACGAGGGCGGGCACGCCCTGGTCGCGGCGGCCTCTCCGCAGGCGGACCCGGTCCACAAGATCACGATCCTCTCCCGCGGCCGCGCCCTCGGTTACACGATGGTGCTCCCGGAGGAGGACAAGTACTCCACGACGCGCAACGAGATGCTCGACCAGCTGGCCTACATGCTGGGCGGGCGCGCGGCCGAGGAGCTGGTCTTCCACGACCCGACCACCGGCGCCGCGAACGACATCGAGAAGGCCACGGCCACGGCCCGCGCGATGGTCACGCAGTACGGCATGACGGAGCGGCTCGGCGCGATCAAGTTCGGCGGCGACAACACCGAGCCCTTCGTGGGCCGGGAGATGGGGCACCAGCGCGACTACTCGGAAGAGGTCGCGGCCCTCGTCGACGAAGAGGTCAAGAAGCTCATCGAGACCGCCCACAACGACGCGTGGGAGATCTTGGTCGAGAACCGCGACGTGCTGGACAACCTCGTTCTCCAGCTCCTGGAGAAGGAGACGCTCGGCAAGGAGGAGATCGCCGAGATCTTCGCCCCGGTCGTGAAGCGTCCGACCCGCCCGGCGTGGACCGGTTCCGCCCGGCGCACCCCGTCGACGCGGCCCCCGGTGCTCTCGCCGAAGGAGCTGGCGCTCACCAACGGTGCCACCGCGGCGAACGGTTCGGTCGTCTCCTCGGACGCCGTTCCGGTCACCGAGGCGGTGCCGGAGGACCGCCCCGAGTCCTGACGCGGATGTGGTCCCTGTCACGGGGGCCGGACCGGGCTCGGAATGGATGCCGCGCCCTCGCAGGTTCTAGCCTGTGAGGGCGCGGCTTTCTCGTACGACCGTACGAGAAGTGTGTGCGGTGACAGCTCAGAGGAACGAGGCACAGATGACCGACCCGGTGACGTTGGACGGCCAGGGGCCGATCGGCGAGTTCGACGAGAAGCGGGCCGAGGCCGCCGTACGCGAGCTCCTCCTCGCCGTGGGCGAGGATCCGGACCGCGAGGGGCTGCGTGAGACGCCGAGCCGGGTGTCGCGGGCGTACAAGGAGATCCTCGCGGGGCTGCGGCAGGTGCCCGAGGACGTCCTGACCACCACGTTCGATCTGGGACACGACGAGATGGTCCTGGTGAAGGACATCGAAATCGTCAGCCTCTGCGAGCACCACCTGCTGCCGTTCCACGGGGTGGCCCATGTGGGCTACATCCCGTCGGAGAGCGGCAAGATCACCGGGCTGTCGAAGCTCGCCCGCCTGGTCGACGTGTTCGCCCGCCGACCCCAGGTGCAGGAGCGGCTGACCACGCAGATCGCGGACTCGCTGATGCGCATCCTGGAGGCGCGCGGCGCGATCGTGGTCATCGAGGCGGAGCACATGTGCATGTCCGTCCGGGGCATCCGCAAGCCCGGTGCGAAGACGACGACCTCGGCGGTGCGCGGCCAACTGCGCGAAGCCTCGACGCGGGCCGAGGCGATGAGCCTGATAATGGCCCGCTGAGACCCTGCCCCGCCGCGTAAGGGCCCCGGTGAGTGGGTCCGGAGCCGACGCCCTTACGCGGCCGAACGGCCCTTGTCGTCGCCCCCGTCCTCCGGGAGCTTGCAGATGCGCTCCAGCCAGAGGGCCGCGGCGACCACCGCGGCGCCGGCCAGGACCGCAAAGCCGGCGTAGACCGCCTGGTCGCGGCGGGCGGGGACGTCGAGGGAGCCGAGCAGGAAGACGCCCGTGCCGCCGTACATTCCGGAGACCAGGGCGACGACCAGCGCGCTGGCCTGACCGAAGACGACGGCCCGTGCCGCCATCAGGGGTTCGACGCCCTTGGCTCCCGGCCGGCGCTCGCGCTGGGCGCGCAGCCGGGAACGGATGGACAGCGCCGTCGCGAACAGGACGGCGGCGATCACCGCGAGCACGATCGGCGCGGCGAGGGGAACGCTCGGCAGACTGCCCAGGGAGTCCCAGAGGCGCGCACCGCCCCAGGAGAGCACCCCGGCCGCGGCGAAGAGGCCGACGAGTACCCCGAGCCGTAGTTGCTTCACCGAGTGATCCGCCCTTCGCCGCCCATGGCCGTGCCCGTCTGGTTGTGTCCGTCGAGCCTAACGACTACTCGGGCAGACGGAGTTCCAGGTCGGCGCGGGGCCGCACGCCCTCGCGTCCGACATCGGCCAGCAGCTCCGCGACGGGACCGGATCCCGGCAACTGGGCATCGGGCTCGATGTCGTGCCACGGGGCGAGGACGAAGGCCCGCTCATGGGCCCGGGGGTGGGGGAGGGTGAGCTCCGGGTTGTCGGAGACGACGTCCGCGTACGCCACGATGTCGACGTCGATGGTGCGCGGCCCGAAGCGCTCCTCGCGGACCCGCTCGAACGCCTCCTCTATGGCCTGGCCGCGCTCCAGGAGCGAGGACGGGGGGAGCGTCGTCTTCACCACGACCACCGCGTTGAAGTACGAGGGCTGGGAGCCGGGGGCGACGCCCCAAGGCTCCGTCTCGTACACGGGAGAGACGGCCTTGACCCGCAGACCGGGGGTGTCCTCCAGGGCGTCTATGGCGCCCTGGAGGGTCTCCAGCCGGTTGCCGAGATTGGACCCGAGGGAGAGCACGGCGCGTTTGGGGTTGGAGAGGGTGCTGTCGGCGGCGTCCACCTGTGCGACCACGGAGGCGGGAACCGGCTGTACGGTCGGGTCGCTCTGCCCCTTGGCGGGAAAACCAGTCATACTCGGCTCCGGGTGATGGTGATGGTGACATCGTCGAAGGGGACGGTGATCGGCGCGTCCGGCTTGTGCACCACCACCTCCACCTCCTCGACTCCTTCGTGTTTGAGGCATTGCTGGGCGATGCGCTCCGCGAGCGTCTCGATCAGATCGACCGGTTCTCCCTTTACGACCTCGACGACCTCCTCGGCGACGATGCCGTAGTGCACCGTCTTCGTCAGGTCGTCGGTGGCTGCCGCGGGGCGGGTGTCCAGGCCGAGCACCAGGTCCACGATGAAGGTCTGGCCCTCTTCCCGTTCCCGGGGAAAGACGCCATGGTGTCCACGGGCCTTGAGGCCGCGCAGCGCGACACGATCCACGCGAATCACTCCTGCTGTCGTTGGGTGAAGAGACACGGGGCCGCGTGCGGACGGCGAGGTGCTCTCTTTCGAATCTACCTTCGAGCACCGACAGTGCTCCCCCGTGGGGGCTATGGACAGAACCTCACGGGACTGGTAGCCGCTTCTACCCGCAGACGTGGATTCCAACCCTCCCGGAAGGCGAACTTTCCGGTCGGGAGATGTCTTCCGGCCGGACGGGAGGTGGCCTCCTGGCTATCAGGAGAGAACTTCCTTCCGCCAGGAGACGGCTTCTTCGCGGTCAGGAAAGGGCTTCTCCCTGGTCAGGGGGTGCCTTCGCCGTCTCCGTTCTCTTCGTTCTCGTCGTCCTCGTCGGATTCGGTGAGTACGGGCGAGCCGTGGTGGGACCAGAGCTTCCAGCCGTCGGGTGTGCGCCGGAACACGTTGGTGGCCACGACGAGCTGGCCGATGAGCGGTCCGAGCGCGTTGCCGTCCTCCGCGGGCCCGCCGCTGAGGATGTTCTCCGTACAGGTCACCAGGGCCGTGTCGCCGGTCATCGAGACCGCGACGTCGGTCAGGAAGAACTGGATGTACTCGGTGTTGGCCATGATCAGGGCGTAACTGCGCAGTACCTCGCCGCGGCCGCTGAGCACCGGCCAGCCGGGGTGGACGCAGGAGACCGTGAGGTCCTCGCCCGGCAGCCACAGTCCGGACAGGTCGTCCAGGTCGCCGCGCTCCACCGCCTCGTAGAAGGCGGTGTTGGCCTGTTCGACGGCCGCGATGTCGGCGGCGGCCTCGGCGTGCTCGTCGCGCGGCCCGCTCACGCGGCGCCCTCGACGGCGCGGGCGACCCGTACGGCGTCGGCCGTGGCGCGCACCTCGTGGACCCGGACGGCCCAGGCGCCCGCGTGGGCGGAGAGCGCGGAGACCGCCGCGGTGGCGGCGTCGCGTTCGCGGGCGGGCGGCGGTGTGGCGCCCTCGCCGGCCAGCACGTGGCCGAGGAAGCGCTTGCGGGAGGCGGCGACCAGCAGCGGGCGGCCCAGGGCACGCAGGTCGTCGAGGTGGGCGACCAGGGCGAGGTCGTGGGCGGCGTCCTTGGCGAAGCCGAGGCCGGGGTCGATGACGATCCGTTCCGGGGCGACACCGCCCGCGACCACGGCGTCCATCCGCTCCCGCAGCTCCCGGGCGACCTCGGCGACGACGTCCTGGTACACCGCGCGGCTGTTCATCGACTCGCTGAAACCGCGCCAATGCATGACGACGAACGGCACCCCGGCGTCGGCGACGACCCCGACCATGGCCGGGTCGGCGAGACCGCCGCTCACGTCGTTGACCAGGGCGGCCCCGGCCACGACGGCCTCCTCGGCGACCCTGGCCCGCATGGTGTCGACCGAGACCGTGACGCCTTCGGCGGCCAGGCCCCGGACCACCGGGACCACGCGCCGCAGCTCCTCCGAGGCGTCCACCCGGCTGGCGCCGGGCCGGGTCGACTCGCCGCCGACGTCGATCAGGTCGGCGCCCTGGGCGACCAGGTCGAGACCGTGTTTGATCGCGGCCGTGGTATCGAACCAGCGACCACCGTCGGAGAAGGAGTCCGGGGTCACATTGACGACACCCATGACCGCGCAGCGGTCCCACTCCGGCAGGCCCTGGACCGTGCCTCGTCCACGCAACGTACTCATGCGACCAGCGTAGGCCCCGTACGGTGTGCCGTTACGCGGCGCGGGCGTGCTGCTCCCGGCTTGTCGCCGGAGGATGGGCGCAGGGGCGGGGCTGGGAGCGGGGGAAGCGGCGCGCGAACGGGCGGGGCAGGGCCAGGTTCACGAAGCCCTCGGCCCGCATGGCGGCCAGGGAGATCCGGGGCAGGTCCCGGGCGGTGCGGTAGACCACGAAGCGGGGCTCCCAGCGGGGCCGGAACTTGGCGTTGAACTTGTACAGCGACTCGATCTGGAACCAGCGCGACAGAAAGATCAGCAGCCCGCGCCAGAGCCGCAGCACCGGTCCCGCGCCCAGCTTCTCACCGCGGGCGAGGGCCGAGCGGAACATCGCGAAATTCAGCGAGACCCGGTCGACGGACAGCCGGGGGGCGGCCTGGAGGGCGGCGACGATCAGCAACTCGTTCATGCCTGGGTCGGCGGAGCGGTCGCGGCGCATGAGGTCGAGGGACATGCCGTCGTGGCCCCACGGGACGAAGTGGAGCACGGCCTTCAGGTCGCCGTACGGGGACTCGGAGCCCGGCTCGTCGGCCTTGTGGGCGGTGGCGATGACGCAGTCCCCGTCGGCCGCGTCGCCGATCCGGCCGAGAGCCATGGAGAAGCCGCGCTCGGTGTCGGTGCCGCGCCAGTCGTCGGCGGCCCGGCGGATGCGGTCCAGTTCGGCCTCGCCGATGTCGTGTGCGCGCCGGACCCGGGTCTCGTAGCCGAGGCGCTCAATGCGCTTCACCATCTGGCGTACGTTGCGCATCGGGCGCCCGGCGAGCGAGAAATCCGCGACGTCCACCACCGCCTCGTCGCCGAGTTCCAGCGCGTCGAGCCCGGTCTCGCGGGTCCAGACCTCGCCGCCGGTCTCGCTGCAGCCCATCACGGCGGGGGTCCAGGAATGGGCCCTTGCCTCGTCCATGAAGCGTTCGATGGCGCCGGGCCACGCCTCCACGTCGCCGATCGGGTCGCCGCTCGCGAGCATCACCCCGGACACGACCCGGTAGCAGACGGCCGCCTTGCCGCTCGGTGAGAAGACGACGGCCTTGTCGCGACGGAGCGCGAAATGGCCGAGCGAGTCCCTGCCGCCGTGTTTCTCCAGCAGGGCGCGAAGCCGCGCCTCGTCGTCCCCGGTCAGGCGCGCGGCCGGGTGCTCGGGGCGGAAGGCCAGGTAGATGGTGGTGACGGCGGTCAGCAGGCCGAGGGCGCCGAGCGAGTACCCCACGGTCCAGGAGGTGTCCCCGCTGTAGTCCACGGGGCCCTCCACGCCGAACAGCCCGTACAGCACGTGCTGGAGCCGGTCGGCGATGCTGGGGCTGCCCAGGATCCGGCGGGGGTGGGAGCTGACGATGACGAGGCCCAGGCCCATCGAACCCGCGCCGAGCACCACGAAGTTGGCCAGTGCCCACCAGCGGCTCCTCGGGTCGGGGAGCGCGGAGAACTGGCCGCGGTGGCGGACCAGCAGCGCGCAGAGGGCCAGTGAGACGAGCGTGCCGGTGATCGAGTGCCGGTAGAGGAACTGCGCCAGCGCTCCGACCGGCAGCAGGACGACGGCGGCCCGCCAGGCCCGCCGCTTGCGCCGTTTGAGGCCGTGGGCGAGGAGCAGCAGCAGGACGCCCGCGCTCAGTGAGAGGGCGGCGGCGAACGGTCCGAACGCGCCGGGCAGCACCTCGGCGAGTGCGTGCATCCGGCTGTGCCGGAAGCGTGGGAACACGCCCGCGGTGACATCGATCAGGCCGACGACGGTGCAGGCGGTACCGATCAGCGTCGGGACGGCCTCGGGGCGCGGGCCCCGTACGAACTTGCGTACGGGACTCGGAACCGATCCTGATTTATCCCCATCTAGCGTGACAGACATCGCTTCCCGTGGTTCCGCGAGAGATTCCTGAGTCCTTCGTCCGAAGGATTTCGGACGATGTGCGCACTGTAGGACGAGACTTCCGCGCGGAGGGTTTATCCGCGCACCGGAAATTCCCAGACAAGAAAGCTCACCCCCATGGGTCTTACCAGCACGACGCTTCTGGTCGTGGTCATCGCGCTGGCCGTGGTCTCCTTCGCCGCCACGGTCTGGCTCTGGCCGCGCCTGGCCCGGCGTGGCGTCGCCGTGGTGTTCGGGAGGGTCGGGCTGCTGCTCGTGACCCAGGTGATGCTTTTCGCCTCGGTCGCCCTGGCGGCCAACAACTCGTTCCTCTTCTACGGTTCCTGGGCGGATCTGTTCGGCCAGGAACAGGAATCGGGCGTGGTCACCGACCACGCGGACGGGGCATCGGCCTCCAGGAACATCGTCCGGGTCGGGACGCGGCACTCAGGGGTGCCGGGTGCTGCGCGCCCGACCGTGGCCGGGCGAATAGACAAGGTCGTGATCGCGGGCCGGAAGTCCGGGATAGAGAGCCCGGCGTACGTGTACCTCCCGCCGGAGTACTTCCGGCCCGAGTTCGCCCGTCGCGCATTCCCCGCGGTCGTCGTCCTGACGGGTTATCCGGGCACGTCGGAGAACCTCCTCAAGGGCCTGAAGTACCCGCAGACGGCACACGCGCGGGTGAAGGCCGGGCGCGCGCAGCCGATGATCCTGGTGATGCTGCGGCCCACGGTCGCGCCGCCGAGGGACACCGAATGCGTGGACATCAAGGGCGGACCGCAGACCGAGACGTTCTTCGCCGAGGACCTGCCGCGGGCGGTCTCGGAGATGTACCGGGTCGGCACACGGGCCCGCAACTGGGGCATCATGGGCAACTCGACCGGGGGTTACTGCGCGCTGAAGGTGGGTCTCCACCATTCGGACCGGTTCGCCGCGAGCGCGGGACTCTCCGCGTACTACAAGGCGGCCGAGGACCCGACGACCGGCGACCTCTTCCACGGCGACCAGCGGGCTCGCGACCGGGCGAACCTGATGTGGAGTCTGGACCACCTCCCGCAGCCCGACGCGTCCTTCCTGGTCACGACCTCCAGGCAGGGAGAGGGGAACTACCGGTCCACGCAGAAGTTCATCGCGAAGGTGAAGGCGCCCGCCCAGGTCTCGTCGATCGTGCTCGACAGCGGCGGGCACAACTTCAACACCTGGCGGCGGGAGATCCCCCCGGCCCTGGACTGGATGAGCAGCCGGCTCAGCGAGAACTGAGCGGCCCGGACGCCGGGCCGGCCGACAGCCGTCGGGGGAGGTCGTTCGGCCGCCGGGACCGCGTGCCCCTCCCGGCACGTGTGTCCCGTCGCGCCGCCCGGCGCTTCCTTGAGCCCTCGGCTTCGCCCGAGAGCCCACGCAGCCCTTGCCCGGGCTCGCGACTGCGCTCGAGCGGGGGAGACCCCGTCCGAGAGCTTCCGGCCGCCTTGCGATCGCACGCCCGCCAGGGACTACGGGACAGTCCTCAGCGGTCCGCCCAGACGCTCCACGGACTCGACGGCCACCTCGGCGCGCGGCACGTCCTGGGCGTCGGCGTCGATGGAGCGGCGCAGCGCCTCGTGCAGCCGTGCCGGGGTGAGCACGCCGAGGAACCGGCCGTTCGCCTCCTCGTCGATGACGGCGATCCAGCCCGCGTCGTGCTGGAGCATGGTGGCGAACGCCTGCTTCAGCGGGGCGCCGACCGGAAGCCACGCCTCCATCCGCCGGGCGTGGGCGCGGACCGTGCCGCCGGACGGGGACGCGGCGGCCTCCGGGCCGGGGGCGGAATCGGATCCGGTTGCGGACCCGGGGGTGTGCGCGGTGCCGGGTTGGCCGGCCGGGATCCAGCCGTGCAGATTGTCCTCACCGTCCAGGACGACCGCCCAACGCGCCCTCTCGGCCCGCAGCCGCTCGGTCGCCCGCTCCAGGGAGTCGTCGAGATGGACGACGGGGGGCTGGTCGAGGTCGCCCGCCTCGATGGGGGTCACGGAGAGCCGCTTGAGACCGCGGTCGGCGCCGACGAAGTCCGCGACATAGGGGGTGGCGGGCGCGCCCAGCACGGTCGCCGGGGAGTCGAACTGCTCGATGGTGCCCTGCCCGTAGACGGCGATCCGGTCACCGAGCCGGACGGCTTCCTCGATGTCGTGCGTGACGAACAACACCGTTTTGCGGACCTGCGCCTGGAGTCTCTGGAATTCGTTCTGCAGCCGCTCCCGTACGACGGGATCGACCGCGCCGAAAGGCTCGTCCATCAGCAGTACCGGCGGGTCCGCGGCCAGCGCCCTCGCCACGCCCACGCGTTGGCGCTGGCCACCGGAGAGCTGTTCAGGATAGCGGTCGCCATGGACGGAAGGGTCGAGTCCGACGAGGTCGAGGAGTTCCGCCGCGCGGGCGCGGGCCTTTCCCCGTTTCCATCCCAGGAGATGAGGGACCGTCGTGGTGTTTTCCAGGATCGTACGGTGCGGGAACAGGCCCACCTGCTGGATCACGTATCCGATACGACGGCGCAGCCGGACGGGGTCGATGGCGGATATGTCGTCACCGTCGAGGAATATCCGGCCCTCGGTCGGTTCGATCAGCCGGTTCACCATCTTCATGGTGGTCGTCTTGCCGCAGCCCGATGGTCCGACGAGCGTGACCAGTTCGCCCTCGGCGACCTCGAAGGAAAGGTCGTCGACGGCGGTGGTGCCGTCCGCGTACCGCTTGGTGACATGCTCGAAACGGATCATGGTTCCCCATTGTCGCGGGCGTTGTGTGGAGGTCATGTTGCTGGAATACGACGATCTCGGCGACTGTCAGTGCTCGGGGATAGGGTCTCGGAGGTCCGGTACTTCGGTGCTTCGAACTCTTCGGTACGTCGAATGCTCAGGCGCTTCGGGTACTTCGGTGCTTCGATGTGCGGGACGTCCCGGCGTTTCGGCGTGAGGCGGTAAGAGGCGGTAAAAGGGAGGTGGGGGCGGATGGCTGTCGCACAGAACTGCCTGGTGACGAATGACTGGATCTGTGGGCAGTATCTCCGTTCCCGCAGCCAGGAGTTGACGGACGCGACGGTCCAGCACATCTGGATCACGGCGGTATCGGTGCTGATCGGACTGCTGGTGGCATTTCCGCTGGCGCTGCTCGCCCGTCGCGGTCCTCGATTCGCCGGTCCGGTCCTCGGGCTGACGACGGTGCTCTACACCGTGCCCTCGCTCGCCATGTTCTCGCTGCTGCTGCCGTTCTTCGGACTGTCCACCGCGCTGGTGGTCACCGGCCTGGTGCTGTATTCGCTGACCATCCTCGTCCGGAACGTCCTGGCGGGCCTCGAATCGGTTCCGCAGGAGGCCAGGGAAGCCGCGAAGGGCATGGGGTACGGACCGGTCCGACTGCTCTGGGAGGTCGAGCTCCCCCTCGCGCTGCCCGCGTTGATGGCGGGCGTCCGGATCGCCACGGTCTCGACGATCGCCCTGACGACGGTCGGGTCGATCATCGGCAGGGGCGGCCTCGGCAACCTGATCGCGGACGCCCTGCCCAGCTTCTTCAAGGCGCAGGTGCTCACCGCCTCGGTCCTGTGCGTGCTGCTCGCGGTCGTCGCCGATCTGCTGCTGCTGGGTCTTCAGCGGTTGCTGACCCCCTGGACCCGAATACGCGCCACTCCCGCACGTGCCACGGCGAAGGCGGTCTGAACCATGGGGGTTCTCGGTCAGGCGTGGGCCTGGCTCACCACCGGGGCGAACTGGACGGGGGAGAGCGGGGCGGCCCACCGGCTCGTCGAGCATCTCTGGGTCAGCGGCGTCGCGCTCGCCGCGGCCTGCGCGATCGCGCTGCCGGTCGCGCTGTACCTCGGCCACATCGGCAAGGGGGGCGTGGTCGCGGTCAACCTCTCCAACGTGGGGCGGGCGGTCCCGGTCTTCGCGGTGCTGGCCCTCTTCATGGTCTCGCCGCTGCGCAACGCAGGGTACGTGCCCACGATCGTCGCACTGGTGCTGTTCGCCGTGCCGCCGCTGCTCACCAACGCCTACGTCGGAATGGCCCAGGTGGACCGTTCGGTGACCGAGGCGGCGCGGGGCATGGGCATGTCCGGCGGGCAGTTGTTCGTACGGGTCGAGCTCCCGCTGGCCTACCCGATGGTCATGACCGGGCTGCGTTCGGCGGCGGTCCAGGTGGTCGCCACGGGCACGATCGCGGCGATGGCCGGCCAGGGCGGTCTCGGCCGGATCATCACGGCCGGTTTCCACACGTACGACACCCCGCAGGTGGTCGCCGGGGCGGTGCTGGTCGCGGTGCTCGCCCTGCTGGTGGAGGCGGTGCTGGTGGTGCTCGGGAGGGCGCTGTCGCCGCTGCGCCGCCGTCGCGGGACGGCGGCATGAGGACCGGCCGCAGCCCGGACCCGGAGCGGGGCAGCGTGCGCCCTGCCCGCCGGGGCGCGCCCCACTCCCGCAGCCCGTACCCGAGCGGGGGAACGTCGTGTGCCCCGCCCACCGGAGCGCCCCATCTCCATCCGAACAGTCCTGATCCATTTCGTACTCGAACAGCCCTTGTCGCTGTGGACGGAGAACACGATGAGCAAGACCTCGCGCATAGCCGGCGCGGTCATCGGCATGGTCGCGCTGGCGGGCTCGCTCGCCGCCTGTGGTGGCGAGAGCCTGGAGAAGAACAAGGGCGGCTCGGCGTCCTCCGGCGGTTCCGGTGACTCCGGTGGCGGCAAGAAGGGCCCGCTCGTCGTCGGGGCGGCCTCCTTCACCGAGTCGAAGGTGCTCGCGGAGCTGTACGCGCAGATCCTGGACGACGCCGGGTACAGCACCTCGGTCACCACCGTGGCCAACCGCGAACTCTACGAACCTTCCCTGGAGAAGGGCGAGATCGATGTCGTCCCCGAATATGCCGCGACGCTCGCGGAATTCCTCAATGCTGAGGTGAACGGCGCGAAGGAGGCCGCGCAGAAGCCGGTGGCCTCCGGCGACGCCGCCGCCACGGTCGCGGCGCTGGAGAAGCTCGCCGCCCCGCGCGGGCTGAAGGTGCTCCCGGTCGGCGCGGCCGTCGACCAGAACGCCTTCGCGGTGACCGAGGAATTCGCCGCCGAACACAAGCTCAGGTCGCTTTCGGATCTCGGCAGATCGAAGGCGGCGGTGAAGATCGCCGCAGGTGACGAGTGCGAGGTGCGGACGTTCTGCGCGCCGGGTCTGAAAAAGACGTACGGCATCAATGTCACCGGCGTCGACCCCAAGGGAGTCGGTACACCGCAGTCCAAGCAGGCGGTCAAGGACGGCAAGGACCAACTGGTCCTCACCACCACCACGGACGCGGTGCTCGACAGCTACGGCCTGGTGTTCCTGGAGGACGACAAGAAGCTCCAGAACGCGGACAACGTACTGCCGGTCGTCAATGCGAAGGACGCGGGTTCGCCGGACGTCGCCGACGCTCTCGGCAAGATCACCAAGGCGCTGACCACCGAGGATCTCGCGGAACTGAACCGCAAGGTCGACGCGGAGCGCGCAAAGCCCGCCGATGTGGCCAAGGACTATCTGCGGTCGAAGGGGCTCATCCGGAAGTGAACGTTCTCATCCGGGAGCGGGAAGAAGCAGGAAGAAGCAGGGCGGGATTGGGGACGGGAAGGAGGCCGTCAGGTAACCGGCCGGGAACAGATTGCCGGGCGACCCCCCAAGTTCCTCCCGCACACGGTAAATTTCAGGCCATGCCACGTGGACGTCATCGCCATTCGACACCGCTGCACAGAATCCTTCCGCCTTCGGCCGTCGCCGGGGTCTCGGTCCTCTGCACTGCGGGCGCCTGGCTGCTCGCCGAACCCCTGGTCCTGCGCGGTCTGGTGGCCGCCACGGCGGCCGCCGCGGTGACCGGCGCGTATCTGATGCGCAGTTGGGACCGGGAGGCCGGCCGGCGTGTGGCGGAGCTGACGCGTGCCCGCGCCGGTGACGCGTGGCGGGCCGAGGAGCGCGTGGCCGAGCTGGAGTGCGACCTGGAGCAGTCGCGCGAGCTGCGCACCCGCCTGGAGACGAAACTGCGGCGCAAGCGGGTGGAGCTGGCCAATCTGCGCGGGGAGCACGCCGCACTGCTGCGCCGGTACGCCAACGCCGAGACGGAGCGCGCCAGCGCGCTGGAGGGCCGCAGGCGTCTCGAACTCGAAACCGCGGCCCCCCGGGAGCTGCCGGCCGCGGGCAGCACCCCGACCTCGGCCGCCTATCTGCGTGCCGCCCAGGCGCTGGAGGACCTCTCGCGCAACAGGGCGCTCCAGGAGGCCCGGAGCAACGCCGAGAAGGCCCGGAAGCGCGAGTTCGCGCAGCGGGCCCGGGAGGCGGAGGAACAGCGGGACGGTCACCCGGTGGCCGAGGGCGACGCCTTCTCGGAGCGGCAGCCGAGTCCGCCCACGGCCCTTCTCGCGTCCCGGCCGTCCGCCGCGCTGCCCCCGGCGAGTCCGGTGCCGGCCGCCAGTACGGTCGCCCCGGAGGCCACGCCCCGACGTCAGCTCGTGCCGCAGGGCAGCTTCGACTTCTTCGGCACGCAGAAGACGCGCGCCGCGATCGAGTCCGTGCAGAACGAGGACCTCGCGGACGTGGTGGGCGAGGAGGCGCTGGCCGCGCACCGCACGGGCACGGACGAGAACGGCGCCGTCGGCGAGGTCATCGACCTGACCGCGCACGACGAGACGGAGCAGATGGACATGGTGGAGCTGCGCACCGCGATCTCGTAGTCGCGCTCTCGCGCCGTTCTCCCGGGCCGCCCGTCGTTCGCGTACGGGCGGCCCGGACCGTTGTCCGCGTGTATGCCGTGTCCGTGTGTGCGGCGTATGCGTACGGGCGGTCCGGGACCGTTGCCCGCGTGTTCGTGCGCGGGCGGTCCGGACCGCTGTCCTTCGGCTGCTTGCCCCTTACTTGTCGATGTCGCCGACGACGAAGAAGAGCGAGCCCAGGATCGCCACCATGTCGGCGACCAGGGTGCCCGGCAGCAGCTCGCCGAGCACCTGGATGTTGTTGTACGAGGCGGCGCGCAGCTTCAGCCGGTACGGGGTCTTCTCGCCCTTGGACACCAGGTAGTAGCCGTTGATGCCGAGCGGGTTCTCGGTCCAGGTGTACGTGTGGCCCTCGGGGGCCTTCAGAACCTTGGGCAGGCGCTGGTTGATCGGGCCGGGCGCCAGGTCGGCCATCCGGTCCAGACACGCGTCCGCCAGGTCCAGGCAATTGTGCGACTGCTCCAGCAAGCACTCGAAGCGGGCCAGGCAGTCGCCCTCGGCGCGCGTGACCACCTTGAGGGTGTCACCCAGCTCCCCGTACGCGAGGTACGGCTCGTCGCGCCGCAGGTCGAAGTCGACGCCCGAGGCGCGGGCGATCGGCCCGGACACCCCGTACGCGTGCACGGTCGCGGCGGGCAGCACGCCCACTCCGCGGGTGCGGCCCCGGAAGATCTCGTTGCCGAGCACCAGGTCGTCGTACACGTCCATCCGGGCCCGGACCGCCGCGACGGCGTCCCGGGCGCGGCCGAGCCAGCCCGCCGGGAGGTCCTCCTTGAGGCCGCCGACCCGGTTGAACATGTAGTGCATCCGGCCGCCGGAGACCTCCTCCATCACGGCCTGGAGCTCCTCGCGCTCGCGGAACGCGTGGAACACCGGCGTGATCCCGCCGAGTTCCAGCGGGTACGAGCCGAGGAACATCAGGTGGTTCAGGATCCGGTTCAGCTCGGCGAGCAGGGTGCGCGTCCAGACCGCCCGCTCCGGGACCTCCATGCCGAGCATGCGCTCCACGGCCATGACGACGCCCAGTTCGTTGGAGAACGCCGACAGCCAGTCGTGGCGGTTGGCGAGCATCACGATCTGCCGGTAGTCGCGGGCCTCGAACAGTTTCTCCGCGCCGCGGTGCATGTAGCCGATGACCGGTTCGGCGCGCTGGACGCGTTCGCCGTCGAGGACGATGCGCAGTCGGAGCACGCCGTGGGTGGAGGGGTGCTGAGGACCGATGTTGAGCACCATGTCGGTGCTCTCCGCCGCGCCGCCGATGCCGACCGTCGTCTCCGTCATGCGGCCAGTATTCCCTGAACGGTGGGGTGACGGGGGCGGTGGGGCGGTGGGTGCCCCAGCGGTACGGGGCACGGGCACGAGGCGCGGGTACCGGGCACCGAGGCACGGGTACGGGGCACGGGGCGCCCGCACGGGCACCGGCACGAGGCGCGGGTACGGGGCAGGGGGCGCCCGCACGGGCACGGGGCGGCGCTCGCGACGCTGCCCGACCCGTTCGTGCGCCGGGCGCCGGCCGTCACACGCGTCGCATCAGCCACCCGAAGTCGCCCAGACCGCCCCGGGCCGTCAGCTCGGCCGCCTCTCCGGCCGAGGCCAGGGCCCGTACGTACCCGGCCGGATCGGCCGACGCCAGGGACAGGGGCGGGCGCCCGCCGGCGACGCCGAGCCGGTGCAACGCCTCGCGCTGCGTCAGCACCTCGGACGCCATGACGTTCCCGGGGCCGGCCCCTGAGCCGCCCCCGGCGTCCACCGCCGCCGCGCACGCGTCCAGCGCCACGTGCGAAGTGAGGTCGCAGCTGCCGTCCGGCACCGGCCGTACCTCGCGCCCGGACCGGAAGCCGGTGAGCGTGCCGAACGGCGGCCGCGTCCCGCGCGTGTGGGCGTAGTCCACCGCCACCGCGAGCCCGCCGTCCAGCGTGGACACCGCCCGCGCCCACGCCTCGTCGCGCGGGCGACCGATCTCCGCCCGCCCGCCCGGCCCGGCGGACGGCCACCAGCGGCGCAGCCACTCCGCGTCGGCCCCGGCCACCGGCTCGCCCAGCCGTTCCGCCCCGTCCGAGGGCCGGACCAGGACGTAACGGTCGACGCCGTCCGCGTCGGTCTGCGCGACGTCGGTCGGCACGTTGTCCAGCCACTCGTTGGCGAACAGCAGTCCGCGGGCCCCCGACGGCGGCCGGGCGCACCACTCGATCCGGGGATCGAGACCGTCCGGCCGGGCGGCGATCTCCACGGCGTACGTCCGTACGACGAGCCCGTCGGCGCCCTCGGCCGGCAGCGCCGCCAGCACCCCCGTCAGCAGCTCGCCGCGCCCCGCCCCGAGGTCGACCAGATCGACTTCGTCGGTGCCCAGGTCGCGTGCCGTCCGTACCAGCAGCCGGGCGACGGCGGAGGCGAACAGCGGGGACGCGTGGACGGAGGTACGGAAGTGACCGGCAGGCCCCTCGGGCCTCCGATAGAACCCTCCGTCCCCGTACAGAGCGGTCTGCGCCGCCTCACGCCACCCACGCCACTCGTCCGTCGCACCGCCCGTCCCGCCCGTCGCGCCTGTCGCGTCAGCCATGCCAGTCGTACCCGTTTCGCCCGTCCCACCCGTCACCATTCCAAGTCTCCACCTTGGGGAGTACGGTCCCGCAGGCCGGATCGGCCCTTCGGGTGACCCGGGTGCCTTCCGCCTTCCCTACGCTGGATCACGTGCAGCGCCTCTACGCCTTCCTCCGCAGACACCCGACGGGCGTCGACACCTTCTGGGCTGTCTTCCTCCTCGGGCTCTCCGTGCTGTCGGCGGCGACCGTGGAGCGTGGCGGAGGACTACTGGCCGGGGTGCTGACAGCCGTCGGCCTGAGCACCGTCGTCGCGCTGCGCCGACGTGCCCCGGAGAAGATGCTGTTGCTGGCCATCGTGATGGGCGTGGCGCAGCTGGTGACCGGGGTCGAGCCGGGCACCGCCAACTTCGCGATGCTGGTGATCGTGTTCACCGTGGCGACCGTGGGGGAGCGCTGGGCCTCGCGGCTCGCGCTGGTGTGCAGCCTGGGTGCGGCGGGAGTCGCCCAGCTGCGCTGGCCGGCGGAGACCGGACAGATGGGCTGGTTCCAGCAGGTCTTCGTCGCCATCGTGATGACCGTGCCGTTCGTGTTGGCCTGGGTGCTCGGCGACTCGATGCGGACCCGGCGTGCCTATTTCAACCAGCTGGAGGAGCGGGCGGCCCGGCTGGAGCGGGAGCGCGAGGCGCAGTCGAAGGTCGCGGTGGCCGCCGAGCGGGCCCGTATCGCCCGCGAACTCCACGATGTCGTCGCGCACAACGTGTCGGTGATGGTGGTGCAGGCCGACGGGGCGGCGTACGTCATGGACGCGGCGCCCGACCAGGCCAAGCAGGCCCTGGAGACCATCTCCAGCACCGGCAGGCAGGCCCTCGCCGAGATGAGGCGGCTGCTCGGGGTGCTCAGGACCGGGGACGCCGAGGAGAGCGGGGAGTACGTCCCGCAGCCCGACGTCGGCCAGATCGAGGACCTGGTCGAACAGGTGCGGCAGACCGGTCTGACCGTCGACTTCAAGATCGAGGGAACGCCGCGCCCGCTGCCCAGCGGGGTCGAGCTGACCGCGTACCGCATCGTGCAGGAGGCGCTGACCAACACCCGCAAGCACGGCGGCCCGGAAGCCGGGGCCAGCGTGCGGCTGGTCTACTTCGACGACGGGCTCGGGCTGCTGGTCGAGGACGACGGGCGGGGCGCCGCGCACGAGATGTACGAGGACGGGGGCGCCGACGGGGCGGGACACGGGATGATCGGGATGCGCGAGCGGGTCGGCATGGTCGGCGGGACGCTGGACGCCGGGCCGCGCCCGGGCGGCGGTTTCCGGATCAGCGCGCTGCTGCCGCTCAAGCCGTCCCGCTGATGTTCCAGCCCCTGCCTCAGTCCCGGCCCCTGCCTCGGTCCCGGTGGTTCGCTGAAATGCTGGAGTCGTAGCCGCTGTGTGTGGTGCATGGGGAGCGAGTCGAGTTCCTCGCGCTCGACGAAGCGGAGTTCCGTGCTCTCCTCCGAGATGGCCAGGGCCCCGCCGATGACGCGTGCCGTAAAGCACACGTCGAACTGCCGACGTACCTCTCCATCGCTGTACGCGATGACATGCCGGGGGTCTGTGTACGTACCGACAAGCCCCGTGATCTCTACGTCCAGCCCCGTTTCTTCCTTGATTGGAACCGACCCCGGTGGATCCCGAGGGGCACTGATGGTCACGCGCGCCGACCTCGGGAAGCGGGTCACGGACGAAGCCGGGCGGGTCGGCATCTTGCGTGACGTGATCAAGGACTATGAGGACCCGTCCGACCTTCCGGCGGAGCGCCGCAAGCGAGCGGTTGCCTTCCTGCGGCCGGAGGGCGGCGGACGCGAGGGGTTGGTCTCGCCCGGTGCCGTGAAACCCGCCTGAGCCCTGGCCTCGTTCACAACGCCGTGAGCGGAGTTCTGTGCTGCGTACCCTGGCTTGCATGACTGCCTCAGAAAGCCCGAACCCGATAGGGTGCGTAAGAGTCATGCTCGTCGACGACCAGGTGCTGCTGCGCACCGGCTTCCGGATGGTGCTCGCCGCCCAGCCGGACATGGAGGTCGTGGCCGAGGCCGGTGACGGCGCCGAGGCGATCGAGATCCTGCGCGCCACCGCCGTCGACGTGGTCCTGATGGACGTCCGGATGCCGAGGCTGGACGGGGTGGAGGCCACCCGGCGCATCTGCGCCCAGCCGGGCGCGCCCAAGGTGCTCATCCTGACCACGTTCGACCTCGACGAGTACGCCTTCTCCGGGCTGAAGGCCGGGGCCAGCGGCTTCATGCTCAAGGACGTGCCGCCCGCCGAACTGCTCAGCGCCATCCGCGCCGTGCACAGCGGTGACGCCGTAGTAGCCCCGTCCACCACCCGCCGTCTGCTCGACCGCTTCTCCCCGATGCTGCCGAGCGGTAGGAGCGAACCGAATCACCAGGGCATCGCCAAGCTCACCGAACGCGAGCGCGAGGTGATGCTGCTGGTCGCACAGGGCCTGTCGAACGGCGAGATCGCGGCACGCCTGGTGCTCTCCGAGGCGACCGTGAAGACACACGTGGGCCGCATTCTCACGAAGCTGAACCTGCGCGACCGGGTGCAGGTCGTCGTCCTCGCGTACGAGACGGGGCTGGTCCGGGCCGGCGGCGGGGCCGGGGCGGTCTGAACCGGCGGGGCGGGCTGCCCGACCGGTGCGCCGGGGCTGCTGCCTGAACCGGTGGGACGGGGCTGCCCTGCCGGTGGGGCGCGTGGGACGGTCCGGCCGCTCCGCCGACCGGCTCAGCGCAGGACGCCCTCCAGGAAGTCGCTGCCGAGCCGGGCCACCGTGGTCAGGTCCAGCTGGTGCAGCACGTAACGGCCGCGCCGACGGGTGGTGACCAGGCCCGCCCTCTTCAGCACCGCGAGATGCCGGGAGACCTCGGGGGCCGTGATGCTGTGCGTGTCGGCGAGTTCGCCGGTCGTGTGCGCGGAACGGGCGAGGTGGCGGCACAGCCGCATCCGCATCGGGTGGGCCAGTGCCTCCATGCGCAGCTGGAGCAGTTCCACGGAGGCCGGGGACGGCAGCTGGGGCTGGTGCACCGGGTAGTGGATCACCGGGCGCCAGCCCGGCGCGTGCAGCAGGTTGAGGTGCGGCCAGCCGAAAGTGGACGGGATGAGGGTGAGCCCGGGGCCGACGGCGCTGGTCCGGCCGTCGGACAGCTTGTCGGCACTGATCCGGGTCCCGGCCTCGTCGACGGACAGCGCCGGGGACACCGCGCTCAGCGCCTCGCCGAGCCCCTTGCGGCGCAGCAGATCCGTCTTGTGCCGGGCGTCGGCGACGAGCTGGACCCGTACCCGCTGCCAGGTGTCGGCGAAGAACGCCTGGTCGCAGTCCTCGAAGAGGCGCCGCACCCAGCGGCGCACGGGGGCGGGGTCGGCCAGCAGCTGCT
The DNA here is from genome assembly GCF_043204165.1 of Streptomyces sp. NPDC047982. Lineage (NCBI taxonomy): Bacteria > Bacillati > Actinomycetota > Actinomycetes > Kitasatosporales > Streptomycetaceae > Streptomyces > Streptomyces sp. NPDC047982. The sequence goes on from NZ_JBIDBS010000008.1 coordinate 244,660, forward strand.
GGGTGAACTCCACCTGCCGGGGGCCGCGCGCCGCCGCCATCTCCAGGGCCCGGGCACGCATCGTCGGGTTTCCGAGCGGGGAGGGCGCGCCGAGCCCGTACAGGCTGGTGCAGGTGAACTCCAGGGCGGAGGAGACGAACCGCTCGTCGTCCAGCCGGTCGAGGGTGTCCAGGTCCTCGGCCAGGTCCGCGCCCGTGCTGCCGCTCCCGCCGCGTACCCCGGCGAACGCCATGAAGACGTCCGAGAACGTGTGGCGCCACAGGAAGTCCGCCTCGTGCAGCCGGTCGGCGAGGTCGGGTTCCAGCGCGCTGGCCGTCGCCGTCGCCCAGCCGTGCAGACCCGGGTGGTGCCCGGGCTCGGAGAGGGCGTGCAGGGCCAGGCCCAGTTCGGCGAGGGGAGAGGTCTCGAAGACGATGCGTTCGGGGGCCAGGCCCTTGATGTCGATGTGCACGCTCACCCCTCCATGGTGCGGGGTGCGCCCGGAAGTCCTCCGTCCGTTTGACGGCGGTCGTCAAATGACGGGCCGTACGGGCTGGGCAGGCCCATGCTGAGGCGATGGACGCCATCCAGCAGCAGATGCTCGACAGCCACCGTGCGCTCGCGAGGGGCGAGAAGCCGCCGCCACTGCCGGCCCGGCACGACGGGGAGGTGCTGCGTGAGGTCCGCGACCGGCAACGGTTCGAGGCCGTGACCGCGGGCCGTCCGGCGCGTGCCCGGTCCGTGCGCGCCGTGCGCGGACGCCGGTGGACGGCCCTGCGGGCCCTGCGCGCGCTGTCCGCCCGCCGTCGCGCCCGGCCGGTGCGGTGATCCGGCCGGGCGCGGGGCACGGGGTGCGGGGAGACGCTACGAGGACGCCACCAGGTCCAGGAACGCGGCCACCGTCTCCCGGACGTCGGCCGCCGTCCACTCCAGCCCTTCCCGTCCCACCGTGACCTCGGTGAACGCGACCCCGGGCGGCCCGCCGGGCGCGGAGCGCCAGGCGTGGAAGAGCGCCACGCCCGTCTCCTCCGCCTGCCGCACCGACGCCGCCGTCAGGGCGTCCGCCCCGTACGGCAGCCACACCTGGAACTGGTGTGTGTGCGGCGGTTCCGGATGTACCCGGAACCAGCCGGCGCCCGCCGCCGCGAGGCCCTCGGCCAGCGCCCCCGCCACCACCTTCGCCTGAGCCACGTACGACGGGATCAGGGGAAGCTCCCGGTCCAGGCCGATCAGCGCGGCGAGCGCCGCAGGGAACTGCTGGAAGAGCTGCCCGCCGTACCGGTGCCGCCAGGCTCGGGCCTCCTCGATCAGGGACTCGGGACCGGCCAGCGCGGCCCCGGAGAGTCCGCCCAGGGTCTTGTAGAACGAGACGTACACGCTGTCCGCGAGCGCCGCGATCTCCGGCAGCTCCCGTCCGAAGTGGGGCGTGCACTCCCACAGCCGCGCGCCGTCGACATGCACCACCGCGTCGCGTTCCCGCGCCGCCGCCACCACGGCCTCCAGCTCCTCCCACGTGGGCAGGACGAAACCGGCCTCGCGCAACGGCAGCTCCAGCATCAGCGTGCCGAACGGCTCGGAGAGGTCACGGATCTCCTGCGCCGTGGGCTGACGGGGCGCGGACGTCGGGTGGACGGTACGCAGCCCGCTCACCACCCCCAGCGCGTCACGCTCGTGCAGCTCCGGATGGGCCAGGGGGTGCAGCGCCACCGTCGAGTCGCCGGTCCTCCCGGCCCAGCACCGCAGCGCGACCTGCTGCGCCATCGTCCCGGTCGGGAAGAACGCCGCCGCCTCCATGCCCAGCAGCTCCGCGACCCGCTCCTCCAGCTCGGCGACCACGCCGTCGCCGTACATGTCCGCGGGCCGGTCGAGATCGGTGACGCCTCCGGCCCCCGCCACCAGCGCGGCCAGCCGTTCACCGACCGGGAGGTGCATGGGCGGCCGGTCCAGGACCCGCTCGGCGCGGCGCCAGGCCCGTAGCCTGCGCAGCCGTCGCTCCTGCGCCGAAGGCTGCTCGCCGGCGCCCGCCGTGTCCGCCGCCTCCGTCGTGTCCGCCGCGTGTGCCGTGCGTGTCAGGTCTGTCGTGTCCGTCGCGTCCGTCGCCGCGCCCGCTGTATCCGTCATGGGGCGATCATCACGCAGGGCACGGCCCGGCCCCGCATGGTTTTCGCACGGCCTTCGTACGCGTGGGCCGCCCGGCCGCGCCCCGCGCGGTATTCCCACAGGCTGTGGACGGCCGGGAGCGCGGACGCGACGCTGGCGTAGCATGCAGAGGAATCGTCCGGTACCCCCTGCGGACTGGAACGGAAGGCCATCGCCGAGTGAACGCAACATCCCCCAAGGAACCCCTCGACGCGAGGGACCGCCCTGCCCGACTCACGGTCGGCGTCGTGGGCGCGGGCCGCGTCGGCCCCGCTCTCGCCGCGTCGCTGAGGCTCGCCGGGCACCGTCCCGTCGCCGTGTCGGGCGTCTCCGACGCGTCCGTGCGCCGGGCCGCCGAGCTGCTTCCCGACGTCCCGCTGGTGCCGCCCGCCGAGGTGCTCGCGCGCGCCGAGCTGGTGCTGCTGACCGTGCCCGACGACGCCCTGCCCGGCCTGGTCGAGGGACTGGCCGCGACCGGCGCGGTGCGGCCGGGACAACTGCTCGTCCACACATCGGGGCGGTACGGGGCGAAGGTGCTGGACCCCGCGCTGCGGGCCGGGGCGCTGCCGCTCGCCCTGCATCCCGTGATGACGTTCACCGGCACCTCCGTCGATGTCCAGCGGCTGGCCGGCTGCTCCTTCGGCGTGACCGCCCCGGAGGAGCTACGGCTCGCCGCCGAGGCCCTGGCCATCGAGATGGGCGGGGAGCCCGAGTGGATCGCGGAGGAGGCCCGCCCGCTCTACCACGCGGCGCTCGCCCTTGGCGCGAACCACCTGGTCACTCTGGTCGCGCAGTCGATGGAGCTGCTGCGCACGGCCGGTGTCGCCGCCCCCGACCGGATGCTCGGGCCGCTCCTCGGCGCCGCGCTCGACAACGCCCTGCGCTCCGGCGACGCGGCCCTGACCGGCCCGGTGGCCCGCGGCGACGCGGGCACGGTCGCCGCGCACATCGACGAGCTGCGCAGGCACGCGCCGCAGGCCGTGGCCGGTTACGTCGCGATGGCCCGCGCCACCGCCGACCGTGCCCTCGCCCACGGCATGCTCAAGCCGGAACCGGCCGAAAACCTGCTGGGAGTCCTGGCCGACGACTCGGGCGGCACGGGCGGCACGGGTGGCACGGGCGGCAGCGGACCACGGGAGCCCTGATGATCACCACGCCCGGCGAATCCGGAACCCCCGCCACCGTGCCCGGAACCACCACCACCCCCGAAACCCCCGTCGCCCACGACACATCCCCCGACATCGCCATGCCCACCACTGCCCGCACCTCCGCGCCCGCCCCCTCGGCCACCCTCCTGCGTACCGCCGCCGAACTCGGCGCCTTCGCCCCGCTCAAGGGCCCCCGGGCCGTCGTCATGACCATGGGCGCCCTGCACGAGGGCCACGCCACCCTGATCCGTACCGCGCGTGCGGCGGTGGGTCCGGACGGACAGGTCGTCGTCACCGTCTTCGTCAACCCGCTCCAGTTCGGCGAGGCGGCCGACCTGGAGCGCTACCCCCGCACCCTCGAAGCCGATCTCGCCGTGGCGGGCGCGGCGGGGGCGGACGCCGTCTTCGCGCCGTCCGTCGACGAGGTCTACCCCGGCGGCGAACCGCAGGTCCGGATCTCGGCGGGCCCCATGGGCGAACGCCTCGAAGGCGCCTTCCGCCCCGGGCACTTCGACGGCATGCTCACCGTCGTCGCCAAGCTCCTTCATCTCACCCGCCCCGACCTCGCGTTCTACGGGCAGAAGGACGCGCAGCAGCTGGCGCTGATCCGCCGCATGGTGCGCGACCTGAACTTCCCGGTGGAGATCGTCGGCGTACCGACCGTCCGCGAGCCGGACGGCCTCGCGCTCTCCAGCCGCAACCGCTTCCTGGACGCCGAGGAGAGGCGCACCGCCCTCGCCCTGTCCCGGGCCCTGTTCGCGGCGCGGGACCGGCTCGTCGCCCAGCAGGCGCTGCATGCCCGCGCCCAGGCCACCGCGGCGACCACCGACAGGGCCGCCGCGCTCACCGAGCTCGGCGAGGCCCGCGCCGCCGCCGACACGCAGGCGGTGGCCCTCGCCCGTCCCGTGGACGGACCCGCGGCGGTACGGGCCGCGGCGCGGCTGGTCCTCGACGACGCCGCTGCCGAGCAGCCGCCGCTGGTCCTGGACTACCTCGCGCTCGTGGACCCGTCCGACTTCACCGAGGTCCCCGACGACCGCACCACCGGCGACGCGATCCTCGCGGTCGCCGCGAAGGTCGGCGCCACCCGCCTCATCGACAACATCCCGCTGACCTTCGGAGCCACCCCGTGACCGGAATACGCCACCCCGCGACCGGCATACGGCTGACCGCCCCCGCCCCCGGCTGGTCCATCGACGCCGATGTCGTGGTGGTCGGCTCCGGCGTGGCCGGTCTCACCGCCGCGCTGCGCTGCGCCGCCGCGGGCCTCGCCACCGTCGTCGTCACCAAGGCCCGTCTCGACGACGGCTCCACCCGCTGGGCGCAGGGCGGCATCGCCGCGTCCCTCGGCGAGGGCGACACCCCCGAGCAGCACCTGGACGACACCCTGGTCGCGGGCGCGGGCCTGTGTGACGAGGACGCGGTACGGACCTTGGTGACCGAGGGCCCCGACGCCGTACGCAGGCTCATCGCGACCGGCGCCCGCTTCGACACGACGGACGGCGGCGACATCGCGCTGACCCGCGAGGGCGGCCACCACCGCAGCCGCATCGCCCACGCGGGCGGCGACGCGACGGGCGCCGAGATCTCCCGGGCCCTGGTCGCGGCGGTCCGCGAGGCCGCCCTGCGCACCATCGAGAACGCCCTCGTCCTGGACCTCCTCACCGACGCCGACGGCCGTACCGCCGGCGTCACCCTGCACGTCATGGGCGAGGGCCGGCACGACGGCGTCGGCGCGGTCCGAGCCCCCGCCGTGGTGCTCGCCACCGGCGGAATGGGCCAGGTCTTCTCGGCCACCACCAACCCGGCCGTCTCCACCGGGGACGGCGTGGCCCTGGCGCTGCGGGCCGGAGCGGAGATCTCCGACCTCGAATTCGTCCAGTTCCACCCCACGGTCCTCTACCTCGGCGCCGACTCCGAGGGCCAGCAGCCCCTGGTGTCGGAAGCGGTACGAGGCGAGGGCGCCCATCTCGTCGACGCGTCCGGTACGCGGTTCATGGTCGGGCAGCACGAACTGGCGGAACTGGCCCCGCGCGACATCGTCGCCAAGGCCATCACGCGCCGCATGGAGCTGCACGGCACCGAGCACATGTATCTCGACGCCCGCCACTTCGGGGCCGCCATGTGGGAGCGGCGCTTCCCCACGATCCTGGCCGCCTGCCGCGCCCATGGCATCGACCCGGTCACCGAGCCCATCCCGGTCGCACCCGCCGCGCACTACGCCTCCGGCGGCGTACGCACCGACCTGCGCGGGCGCACGACCGTCCCTGGCCTCTACGCCTGCGGCGAGGTCGCCTGCACCGGCGTGCACGGCGCGAACCGGCTGGCATCCAACTCCCTCCTGGAGGGTCTCGTCTTCGCCGAACGCATCGCGGCGGACATCGTCGAGCGGGCGAACGGCGCCGAGCGGACGAACGGCATCGACGCCATCGAGGAGACGGGCGGCGCCGAGCAGGCCCCCACTGCCGCGCAGGCCCTCACCACGCGGGCCCTCACCACTGAGGGGACCACCACCGGCGAAGGGAGCGACGGCCAGTCCCTCGCCGCTGCCGCGAACCCGGACGTCCCCGTCCCGTCCCCGCTGCTCGGCCCCGAGGAACGCGGCACGGTCCAGCGGATCATGACTCGGGGCGCCGGTGTCCTCCGCTCGGCGGAGAGCCTGGCCGCCGCCGCCGAGGCGCTCGAAGCCCTGCACGACGGCGCCGCCCGCGCCGCCGCCGCGGACACCGGTCTCCCGGGCTACGCCGCACCGGACGCCGGTCCGCCCGGCGCCGCCGCCCCGGAAACCGACCATCCCAAGCCCGCCGAGCCCGGTGTCGAGGCGTGGGAGGCGACCAACCTGCTGCTCGTCTCGCGCGTCCTGGTCGCCGCCGCCCGCCGCCGCGAGGAGACCCGCGGCTGCCACTGGCGCGAGGACCGGCCCGAGCGCGACGACGAGAACTGGCGCCGCCACCTCGTCGTCCGGCTCACCCCGGAACGCCGGCTCGTCCTTCGTCGGACGCAGACCGCGGCATTCGGGCCCGTACGCTCCGCGCAGGCGCCAGACTGCGCGGCAGTACCGCCGATCCGCCCCGACGACCACCCCGCCGACGTGACCAAGGAGTCGCAACCGTGAGCACGCCCGAAGACAATCCGCGCCCCACCCCCGTGGACGTACCGCTGATCCAGATCGGTGTGCCCGCCCCCTCCGCGGGCGGCGGCTGCGGTGACGGCTGCGGCTGCGGCGCCGACGGGGCCCAGGACACCGACGGATGGGAGTGCGGCCTCGACGCCGACCTCGCCCGGCTCCTCGCCGACGCGGGCCTGGACCCGGTCCAGGTCGAGGACGTGGCGCACGTCGCCCTCGCGGAGGACCTCGACGGCGGGGTCGACGTCACCACCGTCGCCACGGTCGCCGAGGACGCCGTGGCCACCGGGGACTTCACCGCCCGCGAGGCCGGTGTCGTGGCCGGCCTGCGCATCGCCGAGGCGGTCCTGTCGATCGTGTGCACCGAGGAGTTCACGGTCGAGCGGCACGTCGAGGACGGCGACCGGGTCGCCCCCGGCCAGAAGCTGCTGACCGTCACCACCCGCACCCGCGACCTGCTGACCGGTGAGCGCAGCGCGCTCAACCTGCTGTGCCGGCTCTCCGGCATCGCGACCGCCACCCGTGCCTGGGCCGACGTGCTGGAGGGGACGAAGGCCAAGGTCCGCGACACCCGCAAGACCACTCCGGGCCTGCGCGCCATGGAGAAGTACGCGGTGCGCTGCGGCGGTGGCGTCAACCACCGCATGTCCCTGTCGGACGCCGCACTGGTCAAGGACAACCACGTCATCGCGGCGGGCGGGGTGGCCGAGGCGTTCAAGCGGGTACGGGACGAGTTCCCGGACGTACCGATCGAGGTCGAGGTCGACACCATCCAGCAGGTCCGGGAGGTCCTCGACGCGGGGGCCGACCTGATCCTGCTGGACAACTTCACGCCTCTCCAGACCGCCGAGGCCGTCGCCCTGGTCGCCGGACGCGCGGTCCTGGAGTCGTCCGGGCGCCTCTCCCTCGACACCGCGCGCGCCTACGCGGAGGCGGGCGTCGACTACCTGGCCGTCGGCGCGCTCACCCACTCCTCGCCGATCCTCGACATCGGCCTCGACTTCCGCGACACCACCGACACCGACGCCCGCCGCCCCACTGGCACCGACGCCCCGGCGGCCGACACCGACGGGACCGACGCCTGATGCTGCTCACCATCGACGTCGGCAACACCCACACCGTCCTCGGCCTGTTCGACCGGGACGAGATCGTCGAGCACTGGCGGATCTCCACCGACGCCCGCCGCACCGCCGACGAACTCGCGGTCCTGCTGCAGGGCCTCATGGGCGCCCATCCGCTGCTCGGCGAGGAGCTCGGCGACGGCATCGAGGGCATCGCGATCTGCTCCACGGTCCCCGCCGTCCTGCACGAGCTGCGCGAGGTGACCCGCCGCTACTACGGCGACGTCCCCGCGGTCCTCGTGGAGCCGGGCATCAAGACCGGTGTGCCCATCCTGATGGACAACCCGAAGGAGGTCGGCGCGGACCGCATCATCAACGCGGTGGCCGCCGTCGACCTGTACGGCGGTCCGGCGATCGTCGTCGACTTCGGCACGGCCACCACCTTCGACGCGGTCTCCGCGCGTGGCGAGTACACCGGCGGGATCATCGCGCCCGGCATCGAGATCTCGGTCGAGGCGCTCGGCGTCAAGGGCGCCCAGCTCCGCAAGATCGAGCTGGCCAGGCCGCGCAGCGTCATCGGCAAGAACACGGTCGAGGCGATGCAGGCCGGGATCATCTACGGCTTCGCCGGCCAGGTCGACGGTGTCGTCGCCCGGATGAAGAAGGAGCTGGCGGCCGACCCCGACGACGTCACGGTCATCGCGACGGGCGGCCTTGCTCCGATGGTGTTGGGCGAGTCCTCCGTCATCGACGAGCACGAGCCGTGGCTGACTCTCATCGGCCTGCGGCTGGTGTACGAGCGGAACATCTCCCGGATGTAGCGGGCCACCGGGCCCACCTGCGGGAACGGTGCGGCGCAACGGGGGCCGCCGCCGCGCCGCCGACGCCCAATTAAGCGGATTTTGTCCGTTTAGCACGTATTGTCGCATCATGCCCACGCCTTACGGATCACGCGGCGGTATGGCGTTCGGCGCGGACGAGCTGCGTGTGCTCCGACGCGCCCTCGCCGTCGCCCTGCACCCCGCCCCCCTGCCCGACGAGGATGTCCAGGACTGCCTGCGGCTGGCGGGCGCGGTCGACGAGGCGGTGGGCGAGGCGGGACGGCTGCGCGCCTTCCTCCTCGCCGACCTCGCCCGCTACCGCGACGCCCTTCCCGGCTCCGCCAGCGGTTACCTGGACCTCCTCCAGGACGCCCTCGCGGGCGGGTACGACCCATGCCCCGACGATCTCGCCGCGCTGCGCGCCCTGCGGCACCGGCCTGCGGCGGCCGCGCTCCTGGGGCGCTGTCAGGTGCTCGCGGAGCGGTCGGTACGGGCCCGCCTCGCCGGGCGCGCGGTCTCCGCGGCACCCCCCGCGCCCCGGAGCCACCTCCTCGCCCTGCCCGGCGGCCGGGCGGGTGACGCCGAACCCGAACGGCCCAGGACCCCGGAGAAGCCGCCCCGGCCCGTCCCGCCGTCCGAGCGTCCGGCGGCGCCCAAGCCCTCCGAGGTGTTCCCGCCGCGCCGCCGCCCGGCCCCGCCGTCGCCGCCGAAGCAGCGGGCCGTCGGGTAACCGCGCGACGCGAGGCCGGACGGCCGCTTCGCCACCCCGAGGGCGCGCGTGGACGTCCGTACCGGCCTCGCTACTCTGGAAGTCATGGACTATGTATCGGCGCTCGTGCCCCCCGTGGTAATGGCGATCTTCTTCATCGGCATCGTCATGACGATCATCAAGAGCCAGGGTGGTCCCAACAAGGCCAAGGAGGACGCGGCCGTGGACGCGGCGATGAGCCGCGCCGAGTCGGTCCAGCAGGCTCCGCGGAGCGGTGGCGCCTGAGCGCTTCCGTCCGCACTCCTCGACCGGTACCCCGCACCCGCCACTCCGCGTCCGGCGGTGCGCATGCGGTGCTGCGCGAAAGGGCGTACGGCTCGTCATGGACCGTGCGCCCTTTCGTATCGCACGAATAAGCGCGCATTTCGGACAATGAGCACTAAAATGCCACTGTGCCCCGTCCATTGGGAGAACTGGAAGACGCCGTGATGACACGGGTCTGGCAATGGAACCGTCCGGTGACCGTGCGAGAAGTCCTCGAAGACCTTCAACGGGAACGCTCCATCGCCTACACCACCGTCATGACGGTAATGGACAATCTCCATCAGAAGGGCTGGGTGCGCAGGGAAGTCGACGGCCGCGCATATCGATATACGGCGGTCTCCACCCGCGCCGCCTACTCGGCCGCACTGATGAACGAAGCATGGTCGCGCAGCGACAACCCGGCGGCCGCCCTGGTCGCCTTCTTCGGCATGATGTCGGCCGAACAGCGCGAGGCACTCCGGGACGCCATGAGGATCGTTCGCCCGGGCCGGCCGGAGACTTCGCCGCTTCCGGAGCGTGAGGCGCCGGACGAACGGCCCGATATCCCGTCCGACGTTCCGGCCCGGCCCCCGGCGGGCGAACCGAAGAGCGAACCCGCGAACAGGCCCGCGGACGAACCCGCGAACGGGCCCGCGGGCGGGCGCGAGGCCGGGGAGGGCGGAGAGTCGGCCGCGGGCCGCCCCGCGCGGCAGCCCGCCGACCAGGCCGTACAAGAAGCCGGGGGCCGGCCCGCACGAGGGGGCGGACGACGGCCGGGAGAGCGGGCCGGTGTTCCGGCCGATGACGCCGGACCCGCCTCCGGGCGATAGCGTCGGGGTATGTCCTCAGAGCTTCCGCATAGCGATTTCCATACCGAGCCGTCGGTTATAAACGCGGCCGTCACCGTCCGGCGTGCCAGGACCAGTGATGTGACATCGGTCCGCCGTCTCCTCGACGGGTACGTACGTGAAGGCATCCTGCTCGACAAAGCGACGGTGACACTTTACGAGGACATCCAGGAGTTCTGGATCGCGGAACGCGACGAGGACGCTCGTGTCATCGGATGCGGTGCGCTGCACGTGATGTGGGAAGACCTGGCCGAAGTGCGTACTCTCGCGGTCGATCACAGCATCAGGGGAGCCGGAGTCGGCCATCAAGTACTGGACAAGTTGTTGCAGACCGCCCGTTGGCTGGGCGTACGCCGGGTTTTCTGTCTGACCTTCGAAGTCGACTTCTTCGCGAAGCACGGCTTCGTGGAGATCGGAGAGACACCGGTCGACGGAGATGTCTACAGCGAGCTGCTGCGTTCCTATGACGAGGGTGTCGCGGAGTTCCTGGGTCTCGAGCGAGTGAAGCCGAACACCTTGGGCAACAGTCGGATGCTTCTGCACCTGTGACCGTCACAAGAAGCCGTGGCCCTATGTCCGAATCGCGCACGTTTCCCGGCTTCTCGCGATCCTGAACCTCTGCCGAGGGTTTGTGTTTTCCGAAGAAAAGCGGTTTCCTTTCCGCGTACTGCATTTTCGATGAAAGGAAATCCGGTGGCACAGAAGGTTCAGGTCCTTCTTGTCGATGACCTCGACGGCGGCGAGGCGGACGAGACGGTCACGTTCGCTCTCGACGGCAAGACGTACGAGATCGACCTCACCACGAGCAACGCGGACAAGCTCCGCAGCCTTCTCGAGCCGTACACCAAGAGCGGCCGGCGCACGGGTGGTCGCGCGACGTCCGGTCGTGGCAGGGGTCGCGCCGTGGCCGGCGGTAACAAGGACACCGCGGAGATCCGCAAGTGGGCGCGCGAGAACGGTCACAACGTGAACGACCGCGGCCGTGTCCCCGCCGAGATCCGTGAGGCTTACGAGAAGGCCAACAGCTGAGCGGTCGACCCGTCGGTCGACCGCCCCGCTCGGGCACGCATCAACCTGGCCCGGTGGCTCTCGGTGGCCAACGCGTCCACGAGCCGCACGAGATCGGGAGCATCCCCACCCCTGCTCCCGAGCCCGGTGAGGTCCAAAGGCCCCGGCCCTCCCTCGCGCGGCAGCCCGGGGGCCGCAACCACACCGCGGCCCCTGACCGGCCCGCCGCCCCACCGGGCGGTGCCGGAGCGTCGATCCGGCCGCCCCTGCCGACGGCGGTCAGCGAGAGGGTGACCCCGCCCCACTCCAGCCAGTCGAGCAACCCGGGCAGTTCCTCGGCGCTTCCTGCGGCCACCAGCAGGCTCGTCCGGGAGCCGGTCGAGGCCACCGGCCCGTCGGTGCGACCCACCCGCCGCAGCACCGCGCGGCCCACGGCTGCGGGCACTTCGAGAACATCGATCAGCAGTCCGGTCGGCAGCCGCACCGGTGCGACGCCCTCGGTCGCCCGGCCGAGCTCGCGCTCGTACCACCGCGCCCAGCGCGCGCCCTCGTCGTGCCCTTCCCGCCCGCCGTCGGGCGAGGGCGGGGGAGGCGGGGAGGTGTCGGCCATGCCGGTGGAACGCCCGGCCTCCCTCCGGCGTTACGCATTGTCCGCGACCGGATGCGGCATGTGTGCGGGACGGGGTGTGAGTACGGGTCAGGCGGCGCAAAAATGTTCGCCCATAGCGGAGGGAACCGCCGCGCGTCGCATGGACCGTCTGTAATTGCGGGTATGACATCCCTAGTGGGGAGGGGCGACACGCGGGCCCGGACATCTCCCGTTCGCCAACGGCGTAGTGGCGAAAGGCGTATCTGTCTGGCCTGCGGGAACATCGTCTCGCACCATCGGGTTGGAGCAGATGTCGGCGTTCGGGCGACGGGGAGGCGGCAACTCCGTCCTCGCGGGAGCGGGGTGATCCGACCGGTGTCGGCAGTTGGAATGAGCGGTCCCCGCTTGCGGGACTAAGCTGCGGAAGGACAGGGAGGGGACCGACCCCTTACTGCCTGACCGCTCTGAGGAGCGATTAACGATGTTCGAGAGGTTCACCGACCGCGCGCGGCGGGTTGTCGTCCTGGCTCAGGAAGAAGCCCGGATGCTCAACCACAACTACATCGGCACCGAGCACATCCTCCTGGGCCTGATCCACGAGGGTGAGGGTGTCGCCGCTAAGGCCCTGGAGAGCCTCGGGATCTCGCTCGAGGCGGTCCGCCAGCAGGTGGAGGAGATCATCGGCCAGGGCCAGCAGGCCCCGTCCGGGCACATCCCCTTCACGCCCCGGGCCAAGAAGGTCCTGGAGCTGTCGCTCCGCGAGGCCCTCCAGCTCGGCCACAACTACATCGGCACCGAGCACATCCTGCTCGGCCTGATCCGCGAGGGCGAGGGCGTCGCCGCCCAGGTCCTCGTGAAGCTCGGAGCCGACCTGAACCGGGTGCGGCAGCAGGTCATCCAGCTGCTCTCCGGCTACTCCGGCAGCAAGGAGGCGGCCACCGCGGGCGGACCCGCGGAAGGAACCCCTTCCACGTCCCTGGTGCTCGACCAGTTCGGCCGGAATCTCACCCAGGCCGCCCGCGAGTCCAAGCTCGACCCGGTCATCGGGCGCGAGAAGGAGATCGAGCGGGTCATGCAGGTGCTGTCCCGCCGTACCAAGAACAACCCCGTGCTCATCGGCGAGCCCGGCGTCGGCAAGACGGCGGTCGTCGAGGGCCTGGCGCAGGCCATCGTCAAGGGCGAGGTGCCCGAGACCCTCAAGGACAAGCACCTCTACACCCTGGACCTCGGCGCCCTGGTCGCCGGCTCCCGCTACCGCGGTGACTTCGAGGAGCGCCTGAAGAAGGTCCTCAAGGAGATCCGTACCCGCGGCGACATCATCCTGTTCATCGACGAGCTCCACACCCTGGTGGGCGCGGGTGCCGCCGAGGGCGCGATCGACGCCGCCAGCATCCTCAAGCCGATGCTGGCCCGCGGCGAGCTGCAGACCATCGGGGCCACGACGCTCGACGAGTACCGCAAGCACCTGGAGAAGGACGCCGCGCTGGAGCGCCGCTTCCAGCCCATCCAGGTCGCCGAGCCGTCGTTGCCGCACGCGATCGAGATCCTCAAGGGTCTGCGCGACCGCTACGAGGCCCACCACCGCGTCTCCATCACGGACGAGGCGCTGGTCCAGGCCGCGACGCTGGCCGACCGGTACATCTCGGACCGCTTCCTGCCGGACAAGGCGATCGACCTGATCGACGAGGCCGGGTCCCGGATGCGCATCCGCCGGATGACCGCGCCGCCGGACCTCCGCGAGTTCGACGAGAAGATCGCGGGCGTCCGCCGCGACAAGGAGTCCGCGATCGACTCGCAGGACTTCGAGAAGGCCGCGTCCCTGCGCGACAAGGAGAAGCAGCTCCTCGCCGCGAAGAGCAAGCGCGAGAAGGAATGGAAGGCCGGCGACATGGACGTCGTGGCCGAGGTCGACGGCGAGCTGATCGCCGAGGTCCTGGCCACCGCGACCGGCATTCCCGTCTTCAAGCTGACGGAGGAGGAGTCCTCGCGTCTGCTGCGCATGGAGGACGAGCTCCACAAGCGTGTCATCGGTCAGAAGGACGCCATCAAGGCCCTTTCGCAGGCGATCCGCCGTACGCGGGCCGGCCTGAAGGACCCGAAGCGCCCCGGTGGTTCGTTCATCTTCGCCGGCCCGTCCGGTGTCGGTAAGACCGAGCTCTCCAAGACACTCGCCGAATTCCTCTTCGGCGACGAGGACGCGCTGATTGCTCTCGACATGTCGGAGTTCAGCGAGAAGCACACGGTTTCCCGCCTCTTCGGTTCTCCCCCCGGTTACGTGGGTTACGAAGAGGGCGGCCAGCTCACCGAGAAGGTGCGTCGCAAGCCGTTCTCCGTCGTTCTCTTCGACGAGGTCGAGAAGGCCCACCCCGATATCTTCAATTCCCTGCTCCAGATTCTGGAGGACGGTCGTCTGACCGACTCCCAGGGTCGGGTCGTGGACTTCAAGAACACGGTCATCATCATGACGACCAACCTCGGGACCCGGGACATCTCCAAGGGCTTCAACCTGGGCTTCGCCGCTCAGGGCGACGTCAAGACCGGCTACGAGCGGATGAAGAACAAGGTCAACGAAGAGCTCAAGCAGCACTTCCGCCCCGAGTTCCTCAACCGTGTCGACGACACGGTCGTCTTCCACCAGCTCAGCGAGGAAGACATCGTCCAGATCGTCGACCTCATGATCGCCAAGGTGGACGAGCGCCTGAAGGACCGCGACATGGGCATCGAGCTGAGCTCGGAGGCCAAGTTGCTCCTGGCGAAGAAGGGCTACGACCCCGTGATGGGCGCCCGGCCGCTGCGTCGGACGATCCAGCGCGAGATCGAGGACGTCCTCTCCGAGAAGATCCTCTTCGGCGAACTGCGCCCCGGCCACATCGTGGTCGTCGGCACCGAGGGCGAGGGCGAGGAGAAGAAGTTCACCTTCCGCGGCGAGGAGAAGTCGGCGCTGCCTGACGTCCCGCCGATCGAGCAGGCGGCGGGCGGCACGGGTCCGAACCTGTCGAAGGACGTGTGACGGGACGCGTGAGAACGCCGTGAGGACGCGATCGGGCGTCTGAACGAACCCACAGGGGCTGCCCCGGACCGAACGGTCCGGGGCAGCCCCTTTTCCGCGCCTTCGACGAGAGACGGCACGCGCCGGTGCGTCGCCAGTGTGCCGGTCGGGCGGTGAGCCGAAGGTCCCGAAACGGACGGACTTCGGGCCTGCCGGGGTGAGAAGGCGCACAGCGCGATTCGGGCCTACTACGACCGATAGGCGAGCAGGCCGTGATCGCCGTGATGGTCCGGGTCCCCGCGTGAGGAGGGTTGTCCGGAGCCGGAGAGAAAGAAACGCGGATAAGTATGTTTAGTCCGTTTACAGGGGTTTTGGGCTGCGGTTGAGCGCGCTCCGGGTGGTGGTCCCGGCGGGGTGGGATTCGATGGCGGACAGGGTGTGTTCCGGGGGTTTTGAGGGCCGCCTTCTACGGCTTTTGTTCGTAGATAGGGGGTTTGAGCAGCGGCGGGGGCGCGGGTTACCAAGGAACGGCCAGCCCGGCCGAAGCGTCGGGTCCCGTCATCCCCGGAGGATTTCCGCATATGTCGAAGCGCGTTCTGTTCCAGCACTCCCGCCGCCCGTCCCTGTCCCGTGTCCGTGGCGCCGTGGTGGCAGCCGGTCTGGGGACGACGATGGTGCTCGGCGCGGGTGCTGCGTTCGCGGCCGACACGATGGGCTCCCCCAACGTCGTCCACCTGGTCGACGGCACTGCCGCCCAGTCGGTCGCCAAGCAGGCGGCCGTGCAGGGCAAGGCGGCCAAGGCCGCCGAGGCCGAACGCGTGGCGGCCGTCAAGGCGGCGGCGAAGAGGGCGGCCGCCTGGGAGAAGCCGGTGAGCCGCTACGTGCTGAGCGCGAGCTTCGGCAACGACGGCAGCCGCTGGGCCCACAAGCACTCCGGCCAGGACTTCGCCGTTCCGGTCGGCACGAAGGTCGGCGCCGCGCACAGCGGCGTCGTCGTGAAGGCCGGCCCGAACGGCGGCGGCGACGGCCCGGCGTACGGCAACGCCGTCGTGATCAAGCACGGCAACGGTACGTACTCGCAGTACGCGCACCTGTCGCAGATCGACGTGCACGTCGGCCAGAAGGTGACGACCGGCGAGCGGATCGCGCTCTCCGGCAATACCGGCAATTCCAGCGGTCCGCACCTGCACTTCGAGGTCCGTCACACCGCCGACTACGGCTCCGCGGTCGACCCGGTCTCGTTCCTGCACACGAAGGGCGTCGGGGTCTGACCCGACCACCACCGGGCCCGGAACCGGGTCCCACGGACCTCTCGCGCGGCGGGCTCCCGGGGCACACACCTCGGGGGCCCGCCGCGTCCGGTCCGGTCACGGCCCGGTCACCGCGGGCCCGGTCTCAGGCGCCGGACCGCGTCCGCCCCGCCGCGTCGCCGTCCGCCGCGCGCTGCTCGGACAGGCGCAGGACCGGGAAGCTGCCGGTGTTCGTCGGCGCGTGCTCGGGCAGCCACAGGACGGCAATCGCCCCGCCCGTCCCCTTCGCCGCGCCCTCCGGGGCCGCGTTGCGGAAGGTCAGCCGGGCCCCGAGGACCCGCGCCTGACCGGCGGCGATGGTCAGGCCGAGGCCGTGGCCGTGTCCGGCCCGGTCGCTGCTCCCGGTGCGGAACCGGCTCGGGCCCTCGCGCAGCAGGGCCGCCGGGAACCCGGGTCCGTGGTCACGGATCCGTACCACCCGGCCCTCGACCGTGACCTCCACCGGGGTGGCGCCGTGCTTCGCGGCGTTCCCCAGCAGATTGCCGATGATGCGCTCCAGGCGGCGCGGATCGGTACTGACCCACGACTCGTGGACGACCCGCACCCGCACGTCCGGGTCCAGCAGTGCGACGCGCCGACTGACGAACTCGCCCAGCGCGATCTCCTGGAGCTCGGCGCGTTCCGACGCGCTGTCCAGCCGGGCCACCTCCAGCACGTCCTCGACCAGGGTGCGCAACGCCTGCGCCCGGTCCCGTACCAGTTCGGTGGGGCGGCCGGGCGGCAGCAGCTCGGCCGCCGTCAGCAGGCCGGTCACCGGCGTGCGCAGCTCGTGCGCGATGTCCGCGGTGACCCGGCGCTCCGCCTCGATCCGCTCGTTCAGCGCGTCGGTCAGCGCGTCCACCGCGCGGGCCAGCTCGTCGGTCTCGTCCTGGACGACTCCGCCGACGGCCTCCCGCACCCGTACGTCCGTATTGCCCTGGGCGACCCTGCCCGCCGCGGCGGCGGCCTTGCGCAGCCGGCGCGACAGCTGCCCGCCGATCAGCACGCCCAGCGCACAGCTGCCGAGCACCACCGACACCGAGCCGATGATCAGCGCCCGGTCGAGGTCGCCCATGATCCTGGCACTGCGGCCGGTGAAGCGCGTGTGCAGCGAGAGCACGTCGTCGTTGCCGACCGGGACCGCCGCCCACACGTCGGGTACCCCGTTGCGCAGTATCTCGACGTGCGTGGCCCGGCGGTTCTTCCTGACCTCCGCGCGCAGACTGCCCGGCATCGTCGGATCGTTGAGCTTGGCGCCGAAACGGGGGTCGGCCCTCTGCGGCTTCTTCGCCTCGTACAGCAGCTGTGCGTACGTCAGCCGTGTCAGCTGGACCTCGCGCGCGTTCTCCAGCATCGAGACCCGGGCGGCGTTGTGGACGACGAAGCTGAGCGCCACCGCGGTCAGCGCGCCGACCGCGGCGATGGCGATGCTGATCTTCCAGCGGACGCTCGTCCGCAGCGCAGGCCGCCTCATGGCCTGAGTTTGTAGCCGAACCCGCGGACCGTCTCGATCCGGTCCTGGCCGATCTTGGTACGCAGTCGCTGCACATGGACGTCCACGACCCGGGTGTCCCCGCCCCAGCCGTAGTCCCAGACGCGCTCCAGGAGCTTGTCGCGGGAGAGCACCGTGCCCGGCGCGGCGGAGAACTCCAGCAGCAGCCGCATCTCGGTCGGCGTCAGCGCCACCTGCTCGCCGCTCCGGTGGACCTCCATGCCCTCGGTGTCGACCTCCAGGTCGCCGAAGACATGCACCCCGCCGACGGGCCGGGACTCCGGTTCGCCGCCCGGCTGCCCGCCCGAGGCGTGGCCGAAGCGCCGCAGCACGGCGCGGATCCGGGCGACCAGGACCGCCCCGTCGAAGGGCTTGGTGACGTAGTCGTCGGCGCCGGCCTCCAGACCGAGCACCACGTCGATCGAGTCCGCACGGGCCGACAGCATGATCACGGGGACCGTCGACTCGTCGCGGATGCGGCGGCAGAGACTGACCCCGTCCAGGCCCGGCACCATCACGTCGAGCAGGGCGATGTCGGGACGGTCGGTCCGGAACGCGTCGAGGCCCGACAGGCCGTCGGGCATCGCGGTGACCGTGAAGCCGTCGCGCTCCAGCGCGAGCTGGGTGGCCTCGCGGATGACGTCGTCGTCCTCGACGAACAGGACGTGGGTCTCGGCCATCGGACTGCTCTCAGTTCCCCGCCGGCTCGGCGGATTCCGGAAGTCCGGCTGTTCCGCTGCCGACGGCACGGTTGAAGTCGTTGTGCACGCGGTCGTGCTCGTTGAACCGGTCGCCCGACCAGCGGTAGGTGATCACATCCTCGCCCGAGGGGTACGCGACCGCGTCCTTCTTCCCGTACACCTGGGCCGTCACCACGAGATCGCCGCGGTCGATGGTGCCGTACACGGCGGGCTGCTCCATCGCGAACACGTTCCGGTAGAGGCCGCCGGCCTCCCTGCGGTACACGTATGTGCCGACCCCCACCGAATCGGCGCAGGTCATCACGTTCACCACGACATCGGCGGCGGATCCGCCGGTCAGCGTTCCGTACGAGGTGTCCACCGGGTACTCGGAGCCGGCGCAGGGCTTCAGATCCGCCTTCACCCGCTCGCTGACCTTGGTGTCCGTCTTGACCAGCCGCACGGGGTCCACCCGGAACGTGGGCTTCGCCGTGGACGCGCCGGGGCTCGGCGTGACCTGGGCGACCGGCTGGGTGCCCGCCGGGCCCTCGTCCCGGGTGCCGGTGCCGCCACTGGAACAGCCGGTCGCGAGCAGCGCGAGGGCGGTGAATCCGGCCAGGGTCGTGGCGCCCGCCGCCCAGCCGGTCCCTCCGGTCCGCCGGGTCCCCGCCGTACGACCGCTCAGGGACCGGACGCGGCGGACGGCGGCCCGACCGGCCTCGTCCCCACCGCCGTCACCGCTGCTTCTGCCGTCGTCGTCGCCGTCCCCGGCTGTCAGGCCGCGCACCGCTCCCGCCCCCGTTCGTCCATACGCCTGCCCGCCCGCTCCCGTACCCGGGTGCGCACCGCGGCGCTGGAGGCCGGACCGCGGTCGGCCGTCGGCCGCTTCTCGGCGAGCAGGGCCTCCCTGCTCGCCGCCTCACGGTTCTCCAGCTCCTCGCGCAGGCGTGCCAGCGCACGGTGCAGCGTGCTCTTCACCGTACCGGCCGACATGCCGAGCGCGGCAGCCGTCTCCTCCGTACTCATCTGCTCCCAGTGTCGCAGCACGACGACGCTGCGCTGCTTGGGAGCCAGGACGCCCAGCACGTCCATCAGCAGGGCCCGGTCGGCCCGCTGCTCGGTGCCGTCCTCGACGCTCGCGTCGGGCAGTTGCTCGGTGGGGACCTCGTCCAGTTTGCGGGCCCGCCACCACTCGGTACGGGTGTTGATCATGACGCGGCGCAGGTAGGCGTCGGCGAGGGACTTGTCGGCGATGCCGTCCCAGCGGCCGAACGTACGGGCCAGGGCGGTCTGCAGCAGGTCCTGCGCGTCCACCGGGTCGGGGACCAGCCGTCGCGCGCTGCGCAGCAGCGCGTCCTGCCGCGTACGCACGTACTCCTCGAACCCGAGTACCTCGCCCTGTGCCATTCCAACCGCCTCCGTCCCCGTGGAGCCCTGCTCGACCGCCGTCGCCCATCGATCGGTCGGGGCGACGTCGACGACGTTACGGAGCGGTTGTCACGAGGTTGTGCGCGGCAGCCATACGCGGACGCACGGCTGTCCATCGGTTGTGTAACAGCGGGCCTACGGGGTGGGGGCGAGCGGGGAGGGGCGGGGGCTCAGCTCAGCGGCAGCCGGTAGAGGCCGCCGGCCAGCGGTTCGACCAGGCCGTCCGAGACCAGGCCGTCCAGCGCGCGAGCGCGTTGCACCGGTTCGTCCCAGACCGCGTCCAGCGCCGACTGCGGAACCGGTGTCACGGCCTCGCGCAGCACGGCGAGCAGCCGCCCGCGTACCTGCCGGTCCGTTCCGGCGTATGTCTGGCCGCGTCGCGGCGGCCCCTGGTGGGCGGGCTTCCCGGCCAGCCGCCAGGCGCACTGCGAGGCGATCGGGCAGCGCGTGCAGTCCTCGTTCTTGGCGGTGCAGACGAGGGCGCCGAGCTCCATCGTCGCGGCGGCCCAGCGTGCGGCCCGCTCGTCCTCCTCGGGCAGCAGCGCGCGGGCCAGCTTGCGCTCGGCGGCGGTGGTGGCGTTCGGCGGGTACTGGATGCCGGTCGCGGCCCGGGCGAACACCCGGCGGACGTTCGTGTCGAGTACGGCGTGACGCTGGCCGTACGCGAACGAGGCCACGGCCGCCGCGGTGTACTCACCGATGCCGGGCAGCGCGAGCAACTGGGCGTGCTCGCGCGGTACGTCGCCGCCGTGCCGTTCCGTTATGGCCTGGGCGGCGCCGTGCAGGCGCAGGGCCCGGCGCGGGTAGCCGAGCCGGCCCCAGGCGCGGACCGCCTCGCCGGGCGGCTCGGCGGCCAGATCGGCCGGGCGCTGCCAGCGGTTCATCCACTGTTCGTAGACGGGGAGGACCCGGTTGACGGGGGTCTGCTGCAGCATGAACTCGCTCACCATCACACCCCAGGCGCCCGCTTCGGGGCGGCGCCAGGGCAGATCGCGGGCGTGCTGTTCGAACCACCCGATGACGGGAGTGTGGAGGGAGGCGGGGGACGTCTGTGTCGCAGTCATGGCAGTCATCGCACGGACGATCCTGGCACGGAAGAACAGACGATGGTCCCGCGCACGGTGGTGTCGCTCCGCGGGAGGGCCCTTGGGGTGATAATGCCACCCGTCTTGTCCCCCCGGTGTCCGGCAACCGGCCCAAGGGGGTGCGGGGCGGGCCGGGGTCACTCGGGCGGACCCGGGACCGCCCCGGGCGCGGGTGCGGGGTGGACCGGGCCAGCGGGCGCCCGGAACCGCCCAGGCGCCCCGGTCCGTTCGGGGCCGTCCGGTGTTCCGGGGTCCGTCCGGGTCCGTCCTGGTGCCGCGGTCCGACCGCGCATCCCGGTCCGCGCGGGTCCGCCCGGGTCCGCCCGGCGGGACCGGTTCAGCCGGTGCCGTCAGCGCCGCCTGGCGTGCCGCCGCCCCCGGCCGCCGCCGCGCTGTACGGCGCCCGTGCCCGGGCCGGAGAGCAGGGCGGCCACCGGTGCTCCGCTGCCCCGTACCGTCAGGGCGAGCGACCGCGTCGGGCGGCGCAGCACGAGCATCACCGCCGCCGCCACCAGTGCGCCCATGACCAGCCCCACCGCCACGTCGTGCGGATAGTGCACCCCGACGAAGACCCGGGAGAAGGCCATCAGCAGGGCCATGGGCACGGTGAGCCAGGCCAGCAGGGGCCGGCACATCGCCAGGGCGACGGCCGCCGCACCCGCGATCGCGGAATGGTTGCTGGGGAACGACCAGTCGCCCACCGGCGGACACGGCACCAGTGAGGCCGCCGCCCCCGCCACCGCGCGGCAGGGGCGTTCCTCGGTCACCACCGACTTCAGTGACTCGCTGACCACATAGCCGAAGGCGGTCGCGACGGGTGCGAGCACCGCCAGCGCGAGGGCACCCTCGTCGGCGCGGCGGGCCCGCCACCACCCGGTGATGAACAGGACGCCGAAGACCAGGAGACCGAACTCCGTCCATATCTCGGCCAGATGTTGCACCCATGACGGCATGTCATGAGCGAAGTCGGTGACGTCCCGGTAGAGCGGGGCAGTGGCTGAACTATCCATGTGACAGAGGGTAGTCAACCGGACGAGGTGCTCTTCCCCGGTGATCCCTGGACGAGGAAGAAGGCGACCCCTAGGACGGGGAAGAAGGGGACGAACCGAGATGATGATCCGTAAAACTTCGTGGTCCGGCGGCGGGTGGGGCGGGAGTCGGCGCGGATCTCTCGTACAGTTTGCGGCGTGGGATCTTTGCGTAATCCGATCGGGCCGCTTCCCTCCTCCATCTACTGGCGCCGGAGGGCTGTGGCGCTGACGCTTGTCGCGCTGCTCGTGCTGCTGATCGTGTGGGCCGTCACTTCCAACGGCAGCAAGGGGAACACGGACGACTCGCGGTCCGGCGGTTCGTCTCCTGTCCGGTCGATCACGCCGGGACCCACCCCGTCGGGCTCGGCCATCACCCAACAGCCGGGCGGACGCGACGAGTCCAGCGACTCGGACGGCGGATCGGACGGCGGCGGTACGGGCACGGGCACCGAGAACGGCACGAGCGGCACCGGCGACAGCGGTAGCGGCCCGGACGCCGGGACCGGGGGCGACGGCGGTGCGGCGAGCGCCCAGCAGGTCCCGGCGAACTCCCCGCTCCCCGCCTGCACGCCGGGCGCATTCCAGTTGAGCCTGAACACCGAGATCAGCTACGCCCCCGATGAGAAGCCGAAGTTCCGGCTGGTCGCCAGGAACACCTCGTCCACCGACTGCAAGGCCGACTTCGGGCCGAAGAACACGGTGCTCACCATCACCGAGGCTGGTGGCGACGACAACCAGGTGTGGTCGTCCAAGGACTGCCCGCGCGCCCCGGGAAGCGTGCTGCTGCGGGTCCCGGCGGGTGCGACCGTCGTCCACACCGTGGAGTGGGACCGCAAGAAGAGCGACGCGCGGTGCGTGACTTCGCCCGCCCGCTCCGCGCACCCCGGTACGTACCTGGTCGAGGCGAAGGCGCCGGGCGAGCCGGTGCAGCGGGCCTCGTTCGTCCTCGCGAAGGACTGAGGCGGTCACCGGGACACCGAGGGATCAAGCGGTCCCACCCGAGGGGCCAGGCGGCCCCACGAGGCGCCGGGGCGGGACGGGATCGTTCTCGGCCGGGCCGTGCTTGCGAGCGGACCGTCCCTGGGCGGACCATCCCAGGTGTACGTCCACAGGCGTACTGGTCTGGGGGACCGTACTCAGGCGGACCGAACTCAGACGTATCGTTCGAGGATCGACGACTCGGCCAGCCGTGAAAGCCCCTCGCGCACGCTGCGCGCCCGGGCCTCGCCGACTCCGTCGACCGTCTGGAGGTCGTCCACACTGGCGGCGAGCAGCTTCTGAAGCCCGCCGAAGTGCTCCACCAGCCGGTCGATGATCGCGCCGGGCAGCCGCGGCACCTTTGCCAGCAGCCGGAAACCGCGCGGCGAGACCGCCGAGTCAAGCGTCTCCGGCGCGCCGCTGTACCCCAGCGCCCTTGCCACCACGGGGAGTTCGAGCAGTTCGGTGTGGGTGAGCCCGTCGAGCTCGGTCAGCGCCTCGGCGACCGTACGGGACCGCTTCGCGGTCGGCTCCGGGACGTAGTCGCGCACGACCAGCTCGCGCTCCGGCTCGACGCCCGCGATCAACTCGTCGAGCTGGAGCGAGAGAAGCCGGCCGTCGGTGCCCAGCTCCACCACGTACTCGGCGATCTCGGCCGCGATCAGGCGGACCATCTCCAGCCGCTGCGCCACGGCCGCCACGTCCCGGACCGTCACCAGGTCCTCGATCTCCAGCGCCGACAGTGTGCCCGCGACCTCGTCGAGGCGGAGCTTGTACCGCTCCAGGGTGGCGAGCGCCTGATTGGCCCGGGAGAGGATCGCGGCGGACTCCTCCAGGACCCGGCGTTCCCCGTTCACGTACAGCGCGATCAGGCGCATCGACTGCGAGACCGAGACGACCGGGAAGTTGCACTGCTTGGAGACCCGGTCGGCCGTGCGGTGGCGGGTGCCGGTCTCCTCCGTGGGGATGGAGGCGTCCGGGACCAGCTGCACGCCGGCCCGCAGGATCTTGGTCATGTCCTTGTCGAGGATGAGCGCCCCGTCGAGCTTCGCCAGCTCGCGCAGGCGCGTCGCGGTGAACTCCACGTCCAGCACGAACCCGCCGGTGCACATCGACTCGACGGTCTTGTCCATGCCGAGCACGACCAGTCCGCCGGTGTTGCCGCGGAGGATGCGCTCCAGGCCGTCGCGCAGCGCCATTCCGGGCGCGACGGCGGACAACGAGGCGCGCATCAGCGCATCGCCACCGGTGCTTTGGCCGGACTTTCCGGGCGATGTTGCCCGGTCGCTGGCTGCCACTGCACTCCTCCGGTCGCGGGTTGGCGGTGCCCTTGTGTTCCTCAAACCGTTCGTACGGACGGGCGAGACCAGGGCAAAGTCTACCGGCGCGCGTTCTCCTCCTGGGGGGCCTGTGCGCGGGACCGGCGCGGGAGGACTCTCAGGGCATCACCCATATCGGCGACTTCTATGACCTTCATGCCGGCCGGAACCTTTCCCGGATCGGTCGGAACCAGCGCGTGCGTGAAGCCCAGACGGTGAGCCTCGGCGAGCCTGCGCTGGACCCCCGTGACCCGCCTGACCTCGCCCGCGAGGCCCACCTCGCCGATCGCCACGAGGTTCTTGGGAAGGGGGGTGTCGCTCGCCGCGCTGGCCAGCGCCAGCGCGACCGCGAGGTCCGCGGCGGGCTCGGAGAGCTTCACGCCGCCGACCGTCGCGCTGTAGATGTCCCGCTTGCCGAGCGCGCTGATCCGGCCGCGCTGCTCCAGCACCGCCAGCATCATCGAGACCCGGGACGTCTCCAGTCCGGAGGTGGTGCGCCGGGGCGACGGGATCTGCGAGTCGACCGTCAGCGCCTGGACCTCGGCGACGAGCGGGCGCTTGCCCTCCAGGGTGACGGTCAGGCAGGTGCCGGGCACGGGCTCGTCGCGGCGGGTGAGGAACAGCCCGGACGGGTCGGCGAGGCCGGTGATGCCCTCGTCGTGCAGCTCGAAGCAGCCGACCTCGTCGGTCGCGCCGTACCTGTTCTTGACGCCGCGGACGAGCCGCAGCCGGGCATGGCGGTCGCCCTCGAAGGACAGCACCACGTCGACGAGATGCTCCAGCAGCCGCGGCCCCGCGATCGCTCCCTCCTTGGTGACGTGGCCGACCAGGAGCGTCGACATGCCGCGCTCCTTGGATGCCCGGATGAGCGCCCCGGCGACCTCCCTCACCTGCGCCATGCCCCCCGGTGCGCCGTCGATCTCGGGGGATGCGACGGTCTGCACCGAGTCCAGGACGAGGAGCGAGGGCTTGACGGCGTCCAGGTGGCCGAGGACCGCCGACAGGTCCGTCTCGGCGGCGAGGAACAGGTGGTCGTTGATCGCCCGGATCCGGTCGGCGCGCAGCCGCACCTGGCTCGCGGACTCCTCGGCCGTGACGTACAGCGTGCGGTGGTCCCCGCTCGACGCCTTGGCGGCCACGTCCAGCAACAGCGTCGACTTCCCGACGCCCGGCTCGCCCGCGAGCAGGACGACGGCGCCCGGGACGAGGCCGCCGCCCAGCACCCGGTCCAGCTCGCTGACGCCGGTCGACCGGGCGGTGGCCTGCCGGCTGTCGACCTGGCCGATGGGCAGCGCGGCGGTGCTGACCCGTCCGGCCGCGGTGGTCCGCACGGCGGGGGCGCCGCCGAACTCCTCGACCGTCCCCCAGGCGTGGCACTCGGGGCAGCGGCCGAGCCATTTGGCGGTGGTCCAGCCGCATTCGGTGCAGCGGTAGGACGGCCGGTCCTTCGCGGTTTTCGTACGGGCAGCCATGACGCAACCGTATAGGCGGGGTACGACAGCGCCGCCGCGGGCGGTCCGGGCCGTGGTGCCGGGCATCGGTTCGCGGTGTCCCGGCGGCGGTCCGGCCGGGTGCGGCGGCGCCCGGCGCGGTCCGGAAAACGCGGTGTGCGCGGGCGTGCGCTCACCAGCATGAATGTCATATCCGGCGGAATATCAGGTTCGAGCACGAGGAATCACGGCCGAATCAGGGCCGAATCAGGGATTCCTGTCCCCTTTCGAGCGATACGTTCACCCGTAAGGGTTAAATGTGCTGAAGGGAAGCCAAAGGCGTGCTCCCTGCTGCCTACGGTCTCCGGATGACGAGCAGCAGGCTGGAGCCCCCCACGCACACCACCGGCGCACACCGGTCGCGGATCCGTGCGCCCCACTCCTCGACGCAGCCTGTGCCGCAGCGGCTCCCCGGGCGCTGCGAGCCGCATCTCGACGGCCTGTTCACCTACTGCCTCTCCGTGCTCTGCGACCACGACGCCGCCACGGAGGCGCTCGGTGGTGTGCTGGCGATCGCCGAACGGCAGGAGGGGCGGTGCCCGGAGGGGGAGGAGGAACGTAAATCCTGGCTGTACGCGCTGGCCAGGTGGATGTGCCTGCGCATGCTCGCCGAGCGGAAGCAGGGCCACCGGGCGCGCCGGCACAAGGCCGGGAAGCCGCCCGCGAGGCAATCGGCCCAGCAGGAGACGAAGCGCGGACGGGAGGCCGGGCGAGAGTCGAAGCGGGCGGGCGGCCCTCCGGGCAAGCAGCCGGACGGCCCGACCACACAGGGGGCGCGCACCGGGCGCCGTACGCCCCCCGCCGTCGTCACGACGGCCCCGGCCCCCGCCCTCGACCCTGTTCCCCACCCCGCTCTCGCCCCCTTCGCGCCGGGTGGTGCGCCGACGGGCCGGGAGCGCCCCGCCGAATCCGAGGCCGCCGCCGAGGCGCACCGCCGTGAACTCGCCAAGCTGGCCTGGCCCGAGGCGGCGGGCACCACTCCCGAGCAGCGCGAGGCGCTCGAACTCGCCGTGCGCCACCGTCTCGGCCCGCGCGCCGTCGCCTCCGTGCTGGGGCTCGAACCGGCGGCCGCCCGTGAACTCCTGGCCGCCGCCGCCTGCGAGGTGGAGCGCACCCGTGCCGCCCTCGCCGTCGTCGAGTCCGGCAACTGTCCCACCGTCGCCCGGCTCACCGGGGGGCATCGCGTCCTGCTCTCGGCGACCCTGCGCCGGGAACTCGTCCGTCACGTCGACGACTGCCCCCGTTGCCGCCGGGCCGCCGAGCGGGTGGGCGCCGACGGCCCCTGGCCGGGCGTGGCCGTCGCCCAGGCCACCGCGCTGCCGGTCGTGCCGGCCCCGCGGCCCTCCGCGTACGTCGCGATGGTCCACGCCCGGCGGAACCGGTCCGGCGGGCCCCGGTTCGACCGGGCCGGCTTCCCCCTGCACCCGAAGGACCACGCCGCGCGCAGGGACCGGCTGAGGGCCAGGGTCGTGACGACGACGGTGGTGGCCACGGTCGTCGCCGCCCCGGTGATCGCGCTGTGGACCGCCTATCGCGGCGCTCCGGAGACCGGCGAGGGGCGCGAGGGCTCCTCGGTCACGGCGACCGGGACGGATCTCCACCACGAGTTCGACGACCCGCGCGGCCACTACGAGAACGCGGGAAGCATGCGGTCCCGGCCCGGCTCCGGCGACGGCGGCGCGGCGGAGGTCTCGGCCGAGGTGATCAACGTGGGCCCGGTGTCCGGCCGGGGCGGCGGGCTCACCGTCGAGGCGCGTTCGTACGGTGCCACGACCCTGATCCGCCTGACCGCCTCGGGTGGCGCCCCGGTCGCCTGGTCGGCCCGCGCGGACGTGTCGTGGCTGCGCCTCGGCAGTTCCTCGGGCACGCTCGCCGCGGGCGAGAGCGTCACCGTACGGGTCCTGGTGGACCGCTCGCGCGAACCCGTCGGCCGCTGGAGCGCGCGCGTCGTTCTCGCCCCCTCGGCTTCCGTCGTGGCCATCCGGGGGAACGGGGCGACGGCGCCGTCGCCCGGCGGCCCGGCCCGTCCGGGTGCGTCCGCCTCCTCCGGACCGTCCGTACCCCCGCAGCAGCCCACGTCCTCGCCGGGGCCCACGCGGCCGGCCGACCCGACACCCACGCCGACCGACCCCGCGCCGTCACCGACGGAACCGGAACCCACCGAACCCGCGCCGACCCCGGACCCGACCGGTACGTCGCCGTCCGCCGAACCGGGCGGCTCCGCGCGGAGGCGCTGAGGGCAGCCCGGGCCCGGGACCGACCCGACGGCAGATGCCAGGAAAGACGGCAGATGCCAGGAAAGACGGCAGATGCCAGGAAAGACGGACCGGGACCGACCCGACGGCCCTGCCGCCCCGGACCGCCCGGGCTCTTCCACCCGGGGGCCGGGCGGTCGCGTCGCGTTTTGCCGTGCTCCGCCGCGGCGGCCGTCAGGCGGGATCCGCCGGGCGATCCACCGGGTCCGCCGGGTGCGGGGCCATCGGCAGCAGCGAGGCCATCCGCTCCTCGCACAGCTCCACCAGACGCTCGTACCCCTCCTTGCCCATCAGCTCGGTCAGCTCCGGGCGGTAGGACACGTACACCGGCTTCCCGGCGCCGTGCGCCGACGTCGCCGAGGTGCACCACCAGTGCAGGTCGTGACCGCCCGGCCCCCAGCCCCGGCGGTCGTACTCACCGATGGACACCTGGAGCACACGCGTGTCGTCGGGCCGGTCGATCCACTCGTACGTACGCCGGATCGGCAGCTGCCAACAGACGTCCGGCTTGGTCTCCAGGGGCTCCCTGCCCTCCCGCAGCGCCAGGATGTGCAGCGAGCAGCCCGCGCCGGCGGGGAAGCCCGGGCGATTCTGGAAGATGCACGAACCCTTCCAGCGCCGCGTCTGGCGCTCCCCGTCGTCGTCGACCTGGACCCAGCCCGTCTCCGTACCGACGTCGTGGAACTGCCACAGCTCGGGTGTCAGCCGCTCGACGTGGCCCGCCACCCGCTCCTCGTCCTCCTCGTCCGAGAAGTGCGCGCCCAGCGTGCAGCACCCGTCGTCCGCGCGGCCCGCCTGGATGCCCTGGCAGCCGCTGCCGAAGACGCAGGTCCACCTGGAGGTCAGCCAGGTCAGGTCGCAGCGGAAGACCTGCTCGTCGTCGGCGGGGTCGGGAAACTCGACCCAGGCGCGGGCGAAGTCGAGGTCGACCTCGTCCTCGGACCGGACCGGTCCGTCCACTCCCTGCCGCCGCATCTCCTGCTTCGCTTCCTGCCGCTTCGTGTCCTGCTTCTTCGTGTTCTTGGTCTTCGCGTTTTTGCCCGGCTTCGCCTTTTTCGTCTTTGGCACGCGCCCAGAGTAAGTCCGCGGTGCCGGTAGCGTTCCTGGTATGAGACTCGGAGTCCTCGACGTGGGTTCGAACACAGTGCATCTGCTGGTGGTGGACGCGCACCCCGGAGCCCGCCCGCTGCCGGCGCACTCGCACAAGGCGGAGCTGCGCCTGGCCGAACTCCTCGACGAGGACGGGGCGATAGGCCCCGGCGGCGTGGAC
Organism: Streptomyces sp. NPDC047982; assembly: GCF_043204165.1. NCBI lineage: Bacteria > Bacillati > Actinomycetota > Actinomycetes > Kitasatosporales > Streptomycetaceae > Streptomyces > Streptomyces sp. NPDC047982. The sequence goes on from NZ_JBIDBS010000008.1 coordinate 273,698, forward strand.
CGGCTGGTGGCCACGATCAGCGACGCGCTCCAGGCGGCCGAGGACAAGGGGTGCGAGGACGTCCTGCCGTTCGCCACGTCCGCGGTGCGGGAGGCGAGCAACGCGGACCAGGTGCTGGCCCGGGTGCGGAACGAGACGGGCGTCGACCTCGCCGTGCTCAGCGGTGCGGAGGAGGCGCGGCTCACGTTCCTCGCCGTGCGCCGCTGGTTCGGCTGGTCGGCGGGCCGGCTGCTGGTCCTGGACATCGGGGGCGGCTCGCTGGAGGTCGCGTACGGCATCGACGAGGAACCGGACGCGGCGGTGTCGCTGCCGCTCGGGGCGGGCCGGCTGACCACGGGATGGCTGCCGGGCGATCCACCGGACCCGGCGGACGTGAAGGTATTGCGCCGCCATGTACGGGCCGGTATCGCCCGGAGTGTCGGGGAGTTCAACCGCCTCGGGCGTCCCGACCATGTCGTGGCCACGTCCAAGACGTTCAAGCAGCTCGCCAGGATCGCGGGCGCCGCGCGTTCCAACAACGACCTGTACATCCAGCGGGGGCTCACCCGCAAGGCACTGGAGGAGTGGGTGCCGCGGCTCGCGGAGATGACCGTCGAACAGCGCGTCACACTGCCCGGCGTCTCCGAGGGCCGGGCCCGGCAGCTGCTGGCCGGGGCACTGGTCGCGGAGGGCGCTATGGATCTGTTCGGGATCGAAGAGCTGGAGATCTGTCCGTGGGCGCTGCGCGAGGGCGTCATCCTGCGCCGCCTGGACCACCTGCCGGCGGAACGAGCCGCGCTGGGCAGCGCCGGGGGCGAGCCGCGCCGGAGGACGGACCCGGCGGGGAGCGGTCAGCCCGGGCTCCGGTTGATCCCGTCCAAGGGCGGTCCGGGTTCGGAAGCCGGGTAGGCGGCCCGCCCCGGACCTTGAACCGAGCGGGCGGATCCGGCCCGGAGGTGGGGCCCCAGAGGCCGCGCGGGCCCCGGAGGCAGGTTCGGCAGGCGGTCCACCGGGGCGGCGAACGGTCCACCGGGGCGGCGAACGGTCCACCGGGTGGCAAACCGCCGCGTCGGCGGCAGTCCACCGGGCCGGCGCACGGCCCGTTCCAGTTCCCCCGCCCCCCGCCGTCCCGCGCGCTGCTGGTTCCTGCGCCCCGGCAAACGTTCCGTGCCGGCTCGCGCGCCGCCGGTTCCTGCGCCTCGGCAACGTTCCGCGCCGGTTCCCTCGCCGCCGCCACGTTCTGTGCCGGTCCGCGCCGAACCGGGTGAAGAGGACCGGGCCGTGCGCCGCGTTCGGCCATGTCTCTCGTCACTTTCCGCCGAGGTCCCTCGGCGCCGCGTACGCGTGCCCGTACGCTGTCCCAGTGGCAGAACCAGTGGTGCGCATCCCGCATGCGAAGGTCGCCCTGTCCACGGCCTCCGTCTACCCGGAGACGACATCGACGGCCTTCGAGATCGCCGCGCGTCTCGGTTACGACGGCGTCGAGGTCATGGTGTGGACCGACCCCGTCAGCCAGGACATCGAGGCATTGCGGCGGCTCTCGGACCACCACGGCGTACCGATCCTCGCCGTTCACGCGCCCTGTCTGCTGATCACGCAGCGCGTCTGGTCCACCGATCCGTGGGTGAAGCTCCAGCGCGCCCGCGCCGCCGCGGAGAAGCTCGGGGCGACGACCGTCGTCGTCCATCCCCCGTTCCGCTGGCAGCGCGGCTACGCACGTGACTTCGTCACCGGGATCTGGCGCATGGCGGACGAGACCGATGTCCGGTTCGCAGTCGAGAACATGTATCCGTGGCGGTACCGGGACCGCGAGATGCTCGCGTACGCCCCGGCCTGGGACGTCACCGACGACGACTACCGCCACTTCACCGTGGACCTCTCGCACACCGCGACGGCCCGCACGGACGGCATGGCCATGGTCGAACGGATGGGCGACCGGCTCGCCCACGTCCATCTCGCCGACGGCAAGGGCTCCAACAAGGACGAGCACCTGGTGCCCGGACGCGGCGACCAGCCCTGCGCCGAACTCCTGGAGCGCCTGGCCCGCACCGGCTTCGGCGGCCACGTCGTCATCGAGGTCAACACCCGCCGCGCGATGTCCTCCGCCGAACGTGAGGCCGATCTGGCGGAGGCGCTCGCGTTCACCCGGCTCCACCTGGCGTCCTCCTCGACCAAGGTGCCGCGCCACCGCCCGTGAGCCGGTCCGGGCACCGAGCAGCCCGTCTCGCACTCCGGACAGAATGTCCAGATCTTGGAGTCGTGGGCGTACTCTCGGAATAGTCTTTTCATGTCGAAGGAGCGAGAGACGATGCCCCAGCTGAGGTCCCGCACTGTCACCCATGGCCGCAACATGGCGGGCGCACGCGCCCTTATGCGGGCCTCGGGCGTAGCGAGCGAGGACATCGGCAAGCCGATCATCGCGGTCGCCAACTCCTTCACCGAGTTCGTCCCCGGTCATACGCATCTCGCCCCGGTCGGCCGGATCGTCTCCGAGGCCATCCGGGCCGCGGGCGCCGTGCCGCGCGAGTTCAACACGATCGCCGTCGACGACGGCATCGCGATGGGGCACGGCGGAATGCTGTACAGCCTCCCCTCCCGCGACCTGATCGCCGACTCCGTCGAGTACATGGTCGAGGCGCACTGCGCGGACGCGCTGATCTGCATCTCCAACTGCGACAAGATCACCCCGGGCATGCTGATGGCCGCGATGCGCCTCGACATCCCGACGGTCTTCGTCTCCGGCGGCCCGATGGAGGCCGGCAAGGCCACGCTCGTCGACGGCACGGTCCGCAAGCTCGACCTGATCAACGCGATCAGCGATGCGGTGAACGAGAACGTCTCGGACGAGGACATCCTCCGCATCGAGGAGAACGCCTGCCCCACCTGCGGCAGCTGTTCCGGCATGTTCACCGCCAACTCGATGAACTGCCTGACCGAGGCCCTCGGCCTTTCCCTCCCCGGCAACGGCTCCGTCCTCGCCACGCACACCGCCCGCAGGGCGCTGTACGAGGAGGCCGGCCGCACGGTCGTCGAGATCACCAAGCGCTACTACGAGCAGGACGACGCGTCGGTCCTGCCCCGCTCCATCGGCACCCGTGTCGCGTTCGAGAACGCCATGGCGCTCGACATCGCCATGGGCGGCTCCACCAACACGATCCTGCACCTGCTCGCCGCCGCCCAGGAGGCCGAGCTGGACTACGACCTGGCCGACATCGACGCGATCTCGCGCCGCGTTCCGTGCCTCGCGAAGGTCGCACCCAACGTCGCCCCCGGCGGCACGTACTACATGGAGGACGTGCACCGGGCGGGCGGTATCCCCGCCATCCTCGGCGAACTGCACCGAGGCGGTCTGCTCAACGAGGACGTGCACGCGGTCCACTCCGACTCCCTCGCCCAGTGGTTGAAGGACTGGGATGTCCGCGGTGGCTCTCCGTCCCCCGAGGCCGTCGAGCTGTGGCACGCGGCCCCCGGATGCGTCCGTTCCGCGACCGCGTTCTCGCAGTCCGAGCGCTGGGAGACCCTCGACCTGGACGCGGCCGGCGGCTGCATCCGCGACCTGGCGCACGCGTACTCCGCGGACGGCGGCCTCGCGGTCCTCAAGGGCAACCTCGCCGCGGACGGCTGCGTCGTGAAGACTGCGGGCGTCGACGAGTCGATCTGGACCTTCGAGGGCCCGGCGGTCGTCTGCGAGTCGCAGGAGGAGGCCGTCGACAAGATCCTCCGCAAGGAGGTCAAGGAGGGCGACGTCGTCGTCATCCGCTTCGAGGGCCCGCGCGGCGGCCCTGGCATGCAGGAGATGCTCTACCCCACGTCCTTCCTCAAGGGCCGCGGCCTCGGCAAGAGCTGCGCCCTGGTGACCGACGGCCGCTTCTCCGGCGGTACGTCGGGCCTGTCCATCGGGCACGCGTCGCCGGAGGCCGCCTCCGGCGGCACGATCGCGCTCGTCGAGGACGGCGACCGGATCCGGATCGACATCCCGAACCGGTCGATCGAACTCCTCGTCCCCGAGGCCGAGTTGGCCGCCCGACGCGAGGCGCTGAACGGTGCGTACGCGCCGAGGAACCGGGACCGCAAGGTCAGCGCGGCGCTTCGCGCCTACGCGGCGATGGCGACGAGCGCGGACCGGGGCGCGGTGCGGGACGTGTCCAAGCTCGGCTGAGCCGGGCGCCGTCCGCGTACGGGCACGGGTCGGACGGCCGAGAGGCCCGAGAACACCGGGAGCGCCCAAAAGAATCGCCAAGGCGGCCAAGGCGGCCAAGACCGGGACGACCGGGCGGACCGGGAAGGCCGGGACTTTGACCGGGCGACCGAGAAGATCGGGAAAACTGGGAAGACCGGGAAGGCCGGGAAGGCCAGAGGACCCCGCTCACCAGCGAGCGGGGTCCTCGCCGTCGACGGCGAACACGGACCCGTCGGGCGCCGTGCCGAACACCGCCCGGCCCACGGCGACGGGAGCGGGCAGCTCCGACGCGTAGGTGAGCGTGCCGTTCCGCAGCCGGGGGCCCGTCTGCCCCAGCAGCTTCCCGTGTTCGGTGTCCACGGCGAGCAGGCGCCCGTCGGCCGCCGAGAAGTACAGCCGGTCCGGTCGGCCGCGCCCGTCTCCGGCGGCGAGCACGGGCGCCGACGTCCGCCCTGCCGCGGTCTCCAGCTGCCAGCGAACCGTTCCGCCACCGTCCGGACGCAGGTCGACGGCGACCAGGCTTCCGCCGCGGGCCAGCAGATAGGCGCTGTCCCCTCCCACCACGGCCTCCGGTTCGTTCATCCGGAATGGCAGTTCCACCCGCGTGACGCGCCGCCGCTCCGGGTCGTAGCGGACGAGTCCGACCGTCTGGGCGTCCCCGTTCATCGACGTCAGGACGAGCGAACCGTCCGCGGTCCCCACCGGGGTGAGCATGCCGTCCAGCCGCCGCTGCCACGCCGTGTGCCCCGTCGTCGCGTCGACGGCGGTGACGAGCGTGGTCGCCCCGTCGGCCGAGTGCTCGAAGGCGTAGGCAAGCTCCGGCCCGCCGTCGTACAGCGCGTAGTCGGGGCGCTGGTGGCCCGGGACCGAGTGCCGCCAGCGGGACACGCCGGTCGCGGAGTCGAGCGCCTCGGTCGTGCCGTCCTCGGCGGTCAGCAGCAGGGTGTCGCCCGCGGCGAAGGGGACGCCGAGGTACGGGGAGAGGTCCGCCTCCCAGACCCGTTCGCCCTTCTTGGGGTCGTACGCCCGGACCTTCCGGCCCGGCACCGCCGTGTGTACCAGACCGCCGGAGACCGACACCACGGAGGCGGCCGGGCCGGTTCCGACGGAGCGGCGGGACCACAGCACGCGGCCGTCCTCGGGGGCCAGCCGGGCGACCGCGACGCCGTGCGCGGCGCAGTACAGCGCGACGGACGGGCCGGACGCCCCGGCGCCCTTCGTGTCCCCGGCGTCGCCCGCGCCCTTCGTGTCCTCGGCGTTCTGGGCCGGGTACGCGTGGCAGACCGGTGTGGGACCACCCGTTCCACCCGTGGCCGGGGGCGTGGCCGGGAGCGGGGTCCGCCACGGCGCGGACACGGACATCGCCGGAGCCTTCGCCCGCCCCGCCCCGCCCGAGCCGCCCGCCGTGGCGAACGCCCACACTCCGCCGGCGCCCAGGGCGATAAGCGCGGCGGCGACCACCGGCCACCGCCACCGCCTGCCCCCGCCGGTAGCCGCGTCGGCTTTCCGCCCGGCCGTACGCGCACTCACATGCGTGTCGGCCTCCGTGCCCGCCCCGGCGTCCTCGGCCCCGGCCCACGCGGCGACGCCCGAGCCGGCGACCCCGGAGGTCTCCCGCGCCGCCGCTCCCTCCGGAGGACCTTCCGTACGACGCCGCTGGGACGGTATGAACGCGGCGGCGTCGTACGACGGAGGACGCAGCGCCGCCATGACCTCGTCCGGCGTGGGCCGCTGCGCGGGGTCCTTCGCCAGGCACCGGGCGATCAGCGGGGCCAGTTCCTCGGGCACCCCCGCTAGATCGGCCTCGTCGTGCACCACCTGGTAGGCCACGATGTACGGGCTGTCGGAGTCGAAGGGCCCCCGGCCGGTCGCCGCGTGGACGAGCACGGACCCCAGGGCGAACACGTCGGCGGCGGGCCCGACCTCGCGCGGCCGCTGGAACTGCTCGGGCGCCATGTACGGCGGCGAGCCGATCAGCTTGCCCGTCTCGGTGCGCAGATCGCTGTCGTACGGACGGGAGATCCCGAAGTCGATGACCTTGGGCCCGGAGTCGGAGAGCAGGACGTTGCTCGGCTTGAGGTCGCGGTGGATCACCCCGGCCCGATGGATGTCACGCAGCGCCTCGGCCAGCCCCGCCGTCAGCCTGCGCAGCTCGGCGGGGGCCATCGGACCGTTCCGCTTCACCTGGTCGGAGAGCGTGGGGCCGGGCACGTACAGCGTGGCCATCCAGGGCCGCGCGGCATCCGGATCGGCATCGACGACCGGCGCGGTGAATGCCCCGCTGACCCGTCTCGCCGCCCCGACCTCCTGCCGGAAACGTGCCCTGAACTCGGGATCCGCGGAGTAGTGTTCGTGCACCACCTTGACCGCGAGCTGGAGTCCCGAGGCGGAGCGCGCCAGGTGCACGACGCCCATGCCGCCCGCGCCGAGACATGCTTCGAGGCGGTACTGGCCGGCGTACTCCGGATGCTCCGCTTCCGGATCGGCGCCGGCACCTCGCAGCGGCGGCATCGCCCACCCCCGTGTGTTCGTCCGCGAGCGCGACGCACGGAGCCTAGTCGATGGTGCGTGCGATGACGGTGGGGGCTTGTAGCCTGCGCGTCGTACACGTCGTACACATCGATTCTCGACGGGGGAGGGCCGCACGGCCATGGAAGAGCGCATGGAAGAGCACACCGGGACGACCACGGACGCCGCCGCGGCCGAGGGCACGGCCGAGGACATGGCGACGCTCGCGGGCGACGACGTCCCCCGCTACCCGATCGCACCCGGCCACCGCGTCAACGTCCGCAGGGGGCCGGGCACCCAGTACGGCATCGTCCGGACGCTCCCGTACGGAATGAAGGTCCCGGTCTACTGCCAGAAGGCGGGCGAGCGTGTCAGCGGCCCGTACGGCACCTCGAACATCTGGGACAACATCGCCAACGGCCAGTTCGTGGCGGACGTCTACGTCCGTACGGGCAGCGACGGCTACATCGCCCCGCGCTGCGACTGACCCGACCACCGGCCACTCACCACGACCACGGCCGGGCCGGGCGGGCGCGGCCCGGGGACGGACGAACCGGAAACGGCCCGGGGATAATCGACTCCGTGAGCGACAACAGCGAAGCCCCCGGCGCCGACGCCGCCGCCAGGTGCGGCGGCGCCGAGCAGCCCCGTTCCACTGTGTCCACCGGGTCCACCGCGCCCGGCCCGCAGCCCGAGCCCCTGCCCTTCTTCGGCACGACCTGGGTCGAGCACGACGGGGGCTACGGGCTACGCCGGGCCGTGGCGGCGGTCGGCTCGCTCGCCACCACGGTCGCCGCCTGCTTCGTGCTCCGCTTCGCCTACCAGGGGCTGGAGATCGCCGACGTCGGCAACACCGTCGGCATGCTGGTGATCGTGATGTTCGCGATCTGCAGCGCCATCGCCTTCCGCAAGACCTGGGAGGGATTCGGCCGACGGCCCGCCGACCCGGCGCGCGAGGCGAGCCTGCGGGGGCTGAAGACGATCGGCTTCATCGGTTCGCTGCTCGCCTACTTTCTCCGCACGTTCATGGAGGCGCCGGGCGAGCGACTGCGCCGCGCGGAGTACGAGGAGGCCCTGGCCCGCTACGCGAAGCGCCGTTCGACCCGTACCGGAAACCCGGCCGCACGCAAGGGCGCCAAGGGCAAGCGCCCCAAGCGCAAGTAGCCCGCGCTCCCGGCCCGGCCCCGGCGCACGGACCTCCCGACCGACCCCGGTGCGCATGTCCGATCCGGCGGGTACACGAAAACCCCGGCGGGCGACGCCAGGATGGACCACGATTCCCCCATGCCGCCTTCCGACACCGCACATACCTCCACGGACCGGCCCACAGGCACCTTTGAGGGCACTTCCGCAGGCACCGGCGAGGGCGCCACTGCGCCCCGCGCGCTCTCCTTCGACCGTGCCGCCGCCCAGTACGAAGCGGCCCGCCCCGGATATCCGGCCGCCCTCTTCGATGCCGTCGAGGAACTGGCCGGCCGCCCCCTGCGGGGCGCCCGTACCGTCGACGTGGGCGCCGGCACCGGCATCGCCACCCGGCTGCTCCTCGACCGGGGAGCCCGGGTCCTCGCCGTCGAACCCGGCCCCGGCATGGCGGGCGAACTGCACCGGACGCTCCCGCACGTCCCGGTCGTGCGCGGCGACGGAAACCGCCTGCCCATCGCCACGGCCTGCGCCGACCTGATCACGTACGCCCAGTCCTGGCACTGGACGGACCCGGGCCTGTCCGTTCCCGAGGCCCTGCGCGTCCTGCGCCCCGGTGGCGCGCTCGCCCTCTGGTGGAACGTCTCCGACCGATCCGTCCCGTGGATCGCCGAGCAGGACGTTCGCCTGCGCCGCTTTTTCGGCGCCGAGGACAGCGCGCACGGATCCCCGGTCCCCTCCCGGGACCTGCCGCCCGGACTCCGCTTCGTGGACCGCTCGGTGGGCTGGACGCGGCGGGTCTCCCTCGACACCCACCTCGCCAACCTCGGCAGCCACTCCGCCTTCCTCGTCCTCGGCGACGGGGCCGCGCGGCGCTTCCTCGACGAGGAACGCGACCGGCTCGCGGAGATCTTCCCGGATCGCACGGTCGAGGAGAGCTACGTGGTCGACCTGAGCGTGGCCGTCCGCCCGTAACGAACCCCGCCCACGGTGCGAGGATGGCGCCAGGACCACCACGACCAGCTCGACCACCGCGAACCGACGAACGAACGCGACGAGCACCGCGAGCACAGCCCGGAGGGTGAACCACATGACCCAGACAGTCGCCGTTCTCGGCACCGGCAAGATCGGGGAGGCCCTCCTCAGCGGCATGATCCGGGCGGGCTGGCATCCGGCGGACCTGCTGGTCACCACCCGCCGCTCCGAACGCGCCCGGGAACTGCACGACCGCTACGGCGTCGACTCCGTCAGCAACGCCGAGGCCGCCAAGCGCGCCGACATCCTCATCCTCGCGGTGAAGCCCCAGGACATGGGCCGGCTCCTCGACGAACTGGCCGCGCACGTCACCGCCGACCGCCTGGTCATCAGCGCCGCCGCGGGCATCACCACCGCGTTCATCGAGGACCGCCTCGCCGCGAACACCCCCGTCGTACGCGTCATGCCGAACACCCCCGTCCTCGTCGACGAGGGCATGTCCGTCATCTCCGCGGGCAGCCACGCCACCCCCGAACACCTCGCCGCCGCCGAGGCGATTTTCGGCGGCGTCGGCAAGACCCTGCGGGTCCCGGAGTCCCAGCAGGACGCGGCGACCGCCCTCTCCGGCTCGGGCCCCGCATACTTCTACTTCCTCGTCGAGGCGATGACCGACGCCGGAATCCTGCTCGGCCTGCCCCGCGCCCAGGCTCACGAACTGATCGTCCAGGCCGCCATCGGCGCCGCGGTGATGCTCCGCGACAGCGGCGAGCACCCGGTCAAGCTCCGCGAGGCCGTCACCAGCCCGGCCGGTACCACCATCAGCGCCATCCGCGAACTGGAGAACCATGGCGTCCGCGCCGCGCTCATCGCCGCCCTCGAAGCCGCCCGCGACCGCAGCCGCGAGCTCGCCTCGGGCAACGGCTGAACCCGCGTCAGGCGACGGCGACGGCCGCCCGGCCGCCTCGATCAGCTCCGCGCCGCGCGCGACCGCCGCGAACCCACCGCCGTGCAACGACACGGCGGTGGGTTCACGCCAACTCGTCCGCCCCCAGCTGCCACCCCAAACGGCCCGACCAGTTCGAAGGTGTACGTCGCGCCCCACCTCTCCACGAGCCCGCGTGACTACCGCCGGGCCTTCCTCCTCGCCTTGACCAGCCGGAGGTTGACACTCCGCTCCCACATCCGTAAGGTGCTCCGAGTTGTCCGAAGCGAGCGCCGACCTGGTCGGTCCCCGGACAGCCATTCCGCAGTAACCACATTCGGTCGACGGCACCTGCCGCCGTGCTGTTTGTGTGTATGTGTGAAATGAGGAATCCGCGCTCCGAGGAACGCGAACCCCGATTAGCGTCGAGGCCCGTGATTCCGCTAAAGTCTCGCTTGCTTGAAGGGCCTGACGGCCCCGATCGCAAATCCCGCCGACTGGGAATCAGGCCCGAAAGGATCTGATAGAGTCGGACTCGCCGGAAAGGGAAACGCGAAAGCGTGGAACTGGAAGGCGGACCCGCTTCGACCGGGAATCGGACACGAAAGAGTCTGATAGAGTCGGAAACGCAAGACCGAAGGGAAAATGCCCGGAGGAAAGCCTGG